>JBOGJW010000023.1:0-5218 GCA_050745245.1 Terriglobia bacterium
GAGCAAGCCTCGGGCGTGATGATGATTCCCATCGAGCAAGAAGGGATATTCGTGAGACTGGATGGCCTGGAGGAGGCGCGGCAGGTTCCGGGTTTGAGCGAAATTATAATTACCACCAGGCCGGGCCAGCGGATGATTCCATTTCCGGAGGGTTGCAGCTACCCCGGATTTATTTTTGCCCGCGGGGAAACTCCGGAATTCGTCGAGCGCGCGCTACGCGGCGCGCATCAGCGGCTGCGGTTCCAAACCACGCCGGCGCTGCCGGTGATTCGGGAGAGGCGGCGTGAAAAAGTAGCGGTGGGTTTATCCCGCCAGCCCAAAGATGGCGCGTGAAAAGCGAGAGTCAGGGTTATACTCGCCACTTTTGAAAAAGCGAATGCAGCGGCGGGTTTATCCCGCCAGCCCAGAGATGGCGGCGTAACCCGCCTCTACTGGCTTGCCACTGTTTCTTAGCCCTTTTTCTGCGGCGGAACGTAGCCCGGCGGCAGCGCGGCGCCCTCGCCGAAGAAGAAATCTTCCATCTGTTTGGCGATGATTTCCTGCGCTTCGCGCGTGGCGGGGTTAAGGCGGTACTCGTTCAGGACCATCTTCAGGTGCTCCAGCCAGAGTTCCCACGCCTTCTCGGAGACATTGTCGTAGATGCGCTGGCCCAGCTCGCCAGCCCAGGGCGGCTCATCCAGTCCGGGAAGCTCTGTCTGAAATTTCACACACTTGACCATGTGATCTGCCATTAAGTTTCCTCCCTGTGAGCCCGCGCTGCCGTAAAAACGCACCGGTGCGCGACGCGCGCCCGGAAGTCATTATAGCGGAAAAGCCCGTTCTGTAGCGGCGGCGTCCGCACCGCCGGGCTCTCTTATGAAAAAATGCGGCGATGCGGACAGCATCGCTACGCCAAAGTGCTCGACCAACCGAGAACCACAATCGCGCCGATCATCACCAGCAGGCCAGCCGTCATCCCCCCGCGCTCAACGGCCTTCGAGAGCTTCCATTCTCCCGCAAAGATTCCGCACACGTTCGCGGTGAGCAGGCCCACGGTCAACGTGATGGGCCAGCCGATGGCGGGCCCGAGCTTGCCCAGTTCCGGTGCCGCGGCGCCGTAGGCGAACGTGTTGCCGCCCCAAAGCACGCCCATCAGTATGGTCAGCAGAAAGAGCTTTTGCGATTTCTTCTCGGCGTATTTCGGCCATGTTTTATTTTTGCGGAAGAGATATCCGCAGAAGACGAGGTTTGCGACGGCGCCCGAGGTGAGCATGAGAAGCCAGATGAGATTCGATCCGGCGAAGGCGCTGTTGCCCAGGCGCCGGGCGGTCTCGACGAGCCCCTGCGCCGAGGTGTACCCGATATTGAAGACCGCGGAGAGCAGCCCCGAGCCGGCGCACAGCAGCAGGCCCGCCCAGAACGGCCGCGCCTTGCCGACCATTTCGCCGCGCAGCTCCTCGCGTTTTCCCGTTTGACTGCGCTCGCGCAGAACGCCGGCGTACCCACAAAGGGCGATCCCCGCAATCGCCACGGCCGTGCCCGCGATAATGGCCTTCCCCTGCGGCTGGCCCAGGCGCTCGGGAGCCAGAATAAACATCGGCAGCAGCGAGCCGAGTGAAGCGCTGATGGCGAGCACCAGCGTGTTTCCCATTGAGATGCCAATCGCGCTGATCCCCTGGCCAAACATGATCGCGCCGAATCCCCAGGCAAAGCCGGTGACGAGCGCCATCTCGATCGCCCGAGTGGGCGCCGCGGAAAACACCGCGCCAATGTGGCTTACAGTCGAAAACGCAAAGGCCACCGGCATAAGGACACAGCAGACCAGGATGAACAGTCCCCAGACGTTCTCCCACGACCACCGCCCCAGATACCGCATGGGCAATGTAAATGTGCCGTTCATCACGCCGGCGGCGACTGCCAGAAAGATTCCCAGCATCAGGGCGCTAGACACGAACTCGTGACTCCTTGGGGGTTTTGAGGAACAACAAAGTTATCATGGATTCGATACACGTCGAACCCGTGATGCCTCGCTTTCCCGGCGCGTAGAGGCGGCTTTACGCCGCCATTTCGGGGCTGGCGGGATAAACCCGCCGCTACATTCGCGGCCGAAACTACGGCATCAGTGCACCAGCGCGAAATCGCTTGCACCCAGGCTAGTCTTCGTGTACTCTTTAAGGTTAGTAATGGCTATGCCTGCTTCCATGTCGCTTAAGAACGTCGTCCGCCCGGAGGCGTGTTGTTGTCGTCTCTCGAATAGCGGCTTGCGTTCCGCAGGGACGGCAGGTTTTTAGTCCTCGTCGTAAATCGGCATTATGAGCGCGCCCGCTAAAGAGGTCCTGTTAGCGGGCGTTTTTGTTTTTACGCCCGGCGCAGGGCGGCTTGGCGGCGCGGGGAGGGCCCGCCTTGAGCGGCGGGATTGAAGGGCAAATCCTAAAAGAGGTGATCGAGTTATGTCGTTCGATATTTCACAGATTAATTCCTGGGCCGAAGCAAACACTGCGCTGCACCCGCAAGAAATCCTCGCATTCGCGATCGAGAACTTCTCTCCCCGGCTGGGTATCAGCTTCAGCGGGGCGGAGGACGTGGTGCTGATTGACTTGGCGGTGAAGCTGGGCGGGCAGTTTCAAGTGTTTTCGCTTGATACCGGCCGACTGCACCCGGAGACTTACAAATTCCTGGAGACGGTGCGGCAGCATTATGGCATCCAGACGGAGCTTTTCTTCCCGCGCCCGGAATCCGTTGAGCTGTTCGTGCGCGAAAAGGGGCTCTACTCGTTCTATCAGGATGGACACAAGGAGTGCTGCGGAGTGCGCAAAGTTGAGCCGCTCCGGCGTGCATTGTCACAGCTCGACGCGTGGGTCACTGGCCAGCGCCGGGATCAAAGTCCCTCGACGCGCGCCCGTGTGCCCGTGGCCGAAATCGACCTCGCATTTTCGAACGGACGCCAGCTCGTAAAATTCAATCCGCTGGCCAACTGGACGTCCGACCAGGTCTGGAGCTACATCCGCGAGCAGGGCGTGCCATACAATCCGCTGCACGAGCGCGGTTTCGTCTCGATCGGGTGCGAACCCTGCACGCGGCCCGTTCTGCCCGGCCAGCACGAGCGCGAGGGCCGCTGGTGGTGGGAAGATGCAACGAAGAAGGAATGCGGCCTGCACTCCGGGAACCTGCTGAAGCAGGCGGTGTAGGAGCCGGGTAGCGCAGACCTCCGCCTTTGAGGTCTGCGGCCTTTGCCCAAGGCCCGACGGAAAAACCGCGGACCTGAAAAACGCAGGTCCGCGCTACCCCACTTGTTTGCAATCAGCGAATTTTGCGCCACATGTTCAAGATCCTCTCTGCCCGGCAGATGCAGCGGATCGATCGCCTCACGACGGAGCGCTACGGCGTCCCGAGCGAGCAGCTCATGGAAAACGCCGGGGCGGCCGTCGTCGAATTCCTGGCCGAGCGCTTCGCGCCGCTCGGCCAGCACCGCATCGCGATTTTCTGCGGCCGAGGGAACAACGGCGGGGATGGGATGGTGGCGGCGCGTCTTCTGCGCGAGCACGGACTCGAACCGCGCGTCTTGCTGTTTGCCAGCCCGGAGTCGCTGAAAGGCGATGCGGCGGCGAACTATCACCGCCTCGTCGCTTCTGGAGCGCCAGAGATAGTGCCGGACGCGGCAGCCTGGGAGTGCGCAAAGGCCGGGCTTTCCGAAGCCTCGCTGACCGTCGATGCGCTTCTCGGCACCGGCCTCTCCAAGCCCCTCGAAGGCTTTCTTCTCAGCGTCGTTCACGACCTCAACACCGCATTTCCTGGCGCGCGCTGCGTCGCCGTGGACCTTCCTTCGGGCCTCTCCGCCGACACCGGAGAGCTGACCGGCGAGTGCGTTCGCGCCAGCGCCTCCGTCACGTTCACCGCTCCAAAGTACGCGCACGTGTTCCCACCCGCCTGTGAGATGGCTGCCGAATGGCGTGTCTGCCCGATCGGCACGCCGCCTGAAGCCCTGGAAAGCGATCCCGAGCTCTTTCTGAACCTGCTCACGCGGGAAGATCTGGCTTGGCTCGCGGCTCCGCGCAAACTCGACGGGCACAAAGGCCTCTATGGTCACGTGCTGATCCTGGCCGGCTCGGTAGGCAAGACAGGCGCGGCCGTGATGGCGGCGAAGGCTGCGCTGCGCGCCGGGGCCGGCCTCGTGACTGTCGCCACGCCTCGCAGCGCTCTGCCGATCATTGCCGGCATGGCGATGGAGATTATGACCGAGCCTCTGCCCGAAACGCGGGAAGGAAGCCTGTCGCTCGAGGCGCTTGATTCGGGCGAGCTCGATCGCGTGATCGAGGGGAAAACTGTTGTGGCCGCTGGACCTGGACTCGGCGGCGCGCCGGAAACCGCAGAGTGTATTCGAAGGGCAGCCAACCGCTATGACCTGCCCATGGTCCTGGACGCGGACGCGCTGAACGCCTTTGGCGGACGCGTGGACGAATTGCAGGCGCGCGGAAGGGTGCGGGTGCTCACGCCGCATCCCGGAGAGATGGCGCGGCTCACCGGGCGCAGCACGGCGGCGATCCAGAAGGGGCGGGTGGAGACGGCTCGCGAATTCGCCATGCACCACCAAGCATGGCTGGTGCTCAAGGGCGCGCGCTCGCTGACGGTCTCGCCCGACGGGCAGGTGATCGTAAACCCTACGGGCAATCCGGGGATGGCCACCGCCGGAACGGGGGATTGCCTCACCGGGCTTGTGGCGGGATTGCTGGCGCAGTATCCGGCGCGGCCCGCGGCCGAAGTTGCGGCGGCCGCGGTCTACCTGCATGGCGCTGCCGGGGACTTGGCAGCGCGAAAGCTGGGCGAGCGCTCGATGATCGCCGGCGACCTGCTCGAAGCCATTCCCGAAGCGTTCCAGACAAATGCGCGTGTGCGCCCGTAGCTCGCCGTTGTGCCAGAAGCCCGCTCGCGCTCGATGCGCCACCCGCGATCCGTGATGAGCAGGCGCTGGACGCGTGACACGCCCCAATTTTACACAACAATCTGGCCGCCCATGTATCGCAAAAAGCCCACGGCACAAAACCGGTGCCGTGGCTACCCGCTTCCTGCCCCAGCGCATTATAGGCGAATGATGCCGTCGAGCCGTTATCGATGCTGGTCACATGCCCCTCGACATCGTACTGATAGCTGTGCGAGCCGTCCGCCGTCAGGTTCCCGTCCGGATCATAGCTGAAGCCGGGGTAGTGATCTGCATCCAGCGGCCCAGCGAACATTATAATCT
>JBOGJW010000024.1:0-2798 GCA_050745245.1 Terriglobia bacterium
AAATGCGGGGATTCTTCGCTGCGCTCAGAATGACACGCGCCAAAATGGCTGCCGAAAACAACAAATTACGGCATTGCAGCACACTCGTCTGGGGAGAATTCGATGGAACTCAAGTTTGATGCCGGCCTCATTCCCGCCATCGTACAGGACGCCAAGAGCGGCAGAGTGCTGATGCTGGGCTACATGAACGGCGCAGCGTGGGAGAAGACGCTCGGCTCCGGCTACGTCACGTTTTACAGCCGAAGCCGAAATAAACTCTGGACGAAAGGCGAGGAGTCCGGCCACCGGCTGGCCGTGCGCGAGGTGCGTGTCGATTGCGATGCGGACGCGCTGCTGGTTCGCGCGGAATTGACCGGCCCGGGCTGCTGCCACGAGGGTTACGAATCGTGCTTTTACCGCAGGCTCACTCCCGGGGGCGATGCCGAAATTGCCGACCCGCAGCAATTCGATCCTGCGGCGGTCTACAAGCAAAAACTGTAGGGGCGTCTTGGTGCCGCCACCTGTGCGGCCAGAATATCTGGCGGCGTAAAGCCGCCGCTACAAGCGAGGTGAGGCGCAATGAAGCTGAAGCTGGGAATTCCGAAAGGGAGCCTGCAGGAGGCCTCGATCCAGCTCTTCAAGCGCGCGGGCTACGACATCACGGTGAACCCGCGCTCTTATTTTCCACACATCGACGACGAGGAGATCGAGTGCATGCTGATCCGGGCGCAGGAGATGGCGCGTTACGTGGAGGATCGCGTGCTCGACGCCGGGCTCACCGGCCGCGATTGGGTGCTGGAGAACCAGGCCCGCGTGGTTGAAGTAGCTGACCTGGTGTACGCCAAGCAGACGCTCGGGAAGGTGCGCTGGGTGCTGGCGGTGCCGCAGGATTCCGCAATTCGCGGCGTCAAGGACCTGGAGGGCAAGGTGGTGGCTACCGAACTGGTGCAGGTGACGCGGCGGTATCTTGAACAGCACGGCGTGAGCGCGCGCGTTGAGTTTTCCTGGGGCGCGACGGAAGTGAAGCCTCCGGTGCTGGCCGACGCCATCGTCGAGGTGACGGAGACGGGCTCCTCGCTGCGCGCCAACGGCCTGCGGATTGTAGAAACCGTGCTCGAATCGAACACCAAGTTCATCGCCAGCCAGGAGGCCTGGAACGATCCCGAAAAACGCCGGAAAATGGAGACGCTGGTGCTGCTGCTCAAGGGAGCCATCGACGCCGCGGGCAAGGTGGGGCTCATGATGAACGTGCGCCGCGAGAGCCTCGACGCGGTGCTCCACGTGCTTCCGGCGCTGAAGCGCCCGACGATTGCCGACCTGACGGAATCCGAGTGGGTGGCGGTGAATACGGTGATTGACGAAAAGACGGTGCGCGAAATTATTCCCCGGCTGCAGGCTGCGGGCGCCCAAGGTATCGTGGAGTACCCGCTCAACAAGATCATAATGTAGCGCCGCCGTCAGTCGCATCCGGGGTAGCCACGGCAAATTCGCTTTTTGAATTTGCCGTGGGCTTGTAAGTCGGGCAAAAACCCACGGCGAGAAAAGCGCTCGCCGTGGCTACCACAGCCATATGATTCCGATCCTGCGCAGTGATGAGCCCGGAAGCCTCGCGCGCCTCGAAAGAGCGCAGCGCGCCCAGTCCGCTGAGGCTGAGCGGACGGCGCGGCGCATTATCGACGACGTGCGCCGCCACGGCGACACCGCGCTCATCCGCCTTACGCGCAAGTTCGACAGCACTGACTTGCGCCAGGCCGGATTCACGGTGAGCGCCGAAGAGATGCGCGAGGCCCGCGCCGCGGCGGATCGCAAGGTGGTGGCCGCGCTGCGCCAGGCCGAGCGCAATATCCGCGCCGCCGCGCGGCTTCAGTTGCCGCGCGCGTGGAAGTCGCACCGCGACGGCGTGCGCGTGGGGCAGCTTATCCGCCCGCTCGAGCGCGTGGCGTGCTATGTTCCCGGCGGGCGATTTCCGCTTCCCTCCACCGTTCTGATGAGCGTGATCCCGGCGCAAGTGGCAGGCGTGAAGGAGATCATCATCACCTCGCCCCGACCCGCGCCATCGGTGCTGGTCGCGTCCAGCCTGCTTGGGGTCCAAACGGTCTTCAGGCTGGGTGGAGCGCAGGCGATTGCGGCATTCGCATACGGCACGACGAGCGTTCCGCGCGCGGACAAGATTGTCGGGCCGGGCAACCGCTATGTGGCGGCAGCGAAGAAACTCGTGGCCGGCGATTGCGGCATCGATTTCGCCGCCGGCCCCTCCGAGTTAGTAGTGCTGGGCTCGAAGGGAAATCCAAAGTGGATTGCCGCCGACCTGGTCGCGCAGGCCGAGCACGACCCGGACGCCTCCGCCGTTTTCATCACCTGCTCGCTGCAGCTTGCGCTGCGCGTGCAAAAAGCGATTGCGGAGGCGCTGGCGCGGCTGAAATTACCGCTGGCGGAAAAATCGCTCGCGCGCCGCGGCGCGATCATCTTCGCGCGCTCGATGGAACAGGCCATAGCGCTGGTGAACCGGCTCGCTCCCGAGCACCTCACACTCCTGGAGGATGCGGCGTCATTCGTCGGGCGGATCGAATCCGCCGGGGCGATTTTTGCGGGAAGCTATAGCCCGGTCGCGGCGGGCGACTACGCCTCAGGCGGAAATCACATTCTTCCCACGGCGGGCGCGGCGCGGCAGCGCGGCGGTCTGACGTCGGCGGATTTTGTAAAGACGATTTCGTTTCAGCAGCTCAATCGCAGCGGACTTTCGCGCCTGCGAAAGTCGATTGTGACGCTGGCCGAAACCGAAGGGCTGAGGGCGCACGCCTGGTCCGTGGATGCGAGGT
>JBOGJW010000025.1:0-2492 GCA_050745245.1 Terriglobia bacterium
CACGCAGCCCAGTTGACGCAGATGCGCGCGCAGATCAACGACGTGGGCGCGCGCCTGGCCCGGCTCCAGGAAATCAAGCACGTCACCGCGCCCTGGCAGCAGCAGGCCATCAACCGCCTGCAGCCACTGGCTGAGGACGTGGCGCAGCACACCGAATCCGCCATTGTGCACCTGAACGAGAACGGGAACTACCTGTTCGCTCCGTCTTATCAGGAGCACCTTGCGGAGGCAATGGATCAGGCGAAAGGGCTCAAAGAAACCGCCGGGAACTTTCTGGCGTACAACAGCGCACAGCAGCGGCTCGACCGCCTGCAATCGCTGGTTGAGCTTGATTAAGGCCTGACCACAGCTTGGGGGAGCCGCGATTCCGGGGGCTACGCGTGTAGCGCCGGAGGGGAAAGGGCGATGAGCACGGAGGCGTCCGACCCTGCTCCGATCCCCGGGCCGGCACGGCTCCCCCGCCCGGGGCGAAGGGAAAATCCCGGCATCTGGCTGGCGTTGCGGATGCCGGGATCCTTCGCTGCGCATCGGGTCTCTTCGTAGCGCCGTTTTCGCCGGAATGTCCGGCGATCTGCCAGAGCCATACGACGGGGGTGAATGATGAGACAAAGAATGATGAAGCGCAATTTGAGTGAACAATTTCATCTGCCTTCCAGCGCGAGAGTGCTGCTGGTGGATAACGATGAAGTCGATCTCGACTATCACGCCCGGCTGCTCCGGGGCCAGGGCCACACCGTTCTCGCGTGCCCGTCTTACTCGGCCGGCATCGAGCTGGCGGCGCACGGCGAATTTGATTTTGCGATGGTCGGCCAGGGCGGCCCCGCGTTCGAAGGCCGGAGCGTCCTTGAGCGCCTTCGCCAGCGCCAGCCCTCGATTCCGTTCGTCGTGCTGGCGCGCGCGATCGAGGCGCCGTGCTACCTCGAAGCGATGAATCTGGGGGCGGCGGATTATCTTGAGAAGCCGGTGCACCCGGCGGAAATGAAACGCATCCTTCGGGAGCACCTGGAGACGCCGCAGCCCGTTTAGCACTTGGAGCGCGGGCATCCTGCCCGCATGCGGCCGCGATGCCGCCGACGAGGAGCCGCGATAGGCACGGCGCCGCCGCGGCGGGCTTTCCTGACCGTGGCCTTTTTCTTGTGGCCGAAACGGGTGGTGGTACTGGACGAGCAAAAGCGGATCCGTCTTATTTGAATTTTCCGCTGAAGTTGGTGGGAGGGCTCAGCGCCTTGGCGTTGCAGGAAGGCTGCGTGGAGTCGCAGCACGGCGGCCCGTTCTCCTCATAGCCGCAGGCCCAGCCGCCGTAGCTGTTCACGTCGTAAAGTCCGGCGAGTGGCAGGGCAATCACATTGTACTGGCCGGGCGCGACGAAAATGCTGTAGGTGCCATCGCTGTTCGTAAGCGTGTCAGTCGCGGCGAGCCCAGACTGTGTGTCCATGATTACAATGTGCGCGCCCAGGATGCCGGAACCGCTCAGCGTAACGGTTCCCGAGAGCGTGCCCGTCACGCCGGCAAATCCGGACGAAGGATAGATTGAGCCGATACCGATCGCGTCATCCGCCGAGAGGTTGCGCTGCGGGACGCCGCCGCTGTCGCCGAATGCGAACATGATCGAGCTTGCCAGGCCGCTGTGATCCATGCCAAGAAAGTGGCCAATCTCGTGCGTTGCGATCGACTGCAGGTCAAAAGCGTTCGAAGGCGTCGGGGACGCGGTGCTAAAATTCACCGAAGGATTGAACTCGATGTCGGCGTCGACAATGCAGGAGGGCAGAGGGCACGTATAATTCACCGAAGATCCGTTGCAACTGTACTGGTTCGGCGAGCCGCCGAAAGTGGTGGCGATATCAGTAAAGGCGATAGTACCCGTAGAAAAGTCGCTCTTGGTGCCATCCGTAAAGCCGATGATGTTGACACAATCGTTGGCGTTTGGCGTGGTCTGTGTCTCGCTGAGCAAGCCCTGCGAAATGCTGACGTTCACCAGCGACTGGCTGTTCAGGCTGGCGTTCTCCCATGAGACGAAGGAGTTCTGAAGCGCCTGGAGCACCGGCACGCCCCCGGTGGTAATCACATTCGACGCGCTGGGGTTCAGGTTCCAGGTGACGGAATTCGCGCACGGCGCGCCGTTGTTGAGGTTTCCGTTACACCATTTGGTCACCACCGGGCCGCTCACGTCGTCCTGCTCGTGTGTGTAGGCGAACAGGAAGACGGCCGTGAAGCCCACGACGGCGAGCACACACAGTACCGCTCTGAGGCCAATAACCCTTTCCAATCTCTTCCGCCTGCGCTTCATGTCCTCACCCCGTTATGCCGTCCCGGCGTGGCGCCGACATCCTGCCGGCATCTTTCTAATTGCCGCCGCGACCGCGGCGCTACGCACTACTTCGTCACCACCGTCAGCCGCTCGCCTTGCAAATGAGAGGTCAGCGGCGCTTCGGTCGAGCCGGAGACGCTCACCTGCCGGCCGCGGATGGAGATCGACGTCCAGTGCAGAACCC
>JBOGJW010000026.1:0-7214 GCA_050745245.1 Terriglobia bacterium
GGGAGCGCGACCATCCTGGTCGCTCACCGCGGCGGGCTGCGGGCTGGAAGCCCGCGCTCCCAGGGAGCGAGCTACACTACGGGTATGAGCCTTTTTGGTGTTGACGACCGCCGGACGCTAGAGCAGAAGATGAGGCAAGAGGGGCGCTTGCCGCCCGGGCAATCGCTTACTCTCAAGTGGCCCGTGCTGCACTACGGAGAGACTCCTCGTTTCGATCCCGCCACGTGGAGGTTTCGCGCCGCCGGGCTGGTGTCCAATCCGCTCTCGCTAAGCTGGGAGGAATTTCTCGCCCTTCCCCGGGTGGAGGTCACGTCGGATTTCCACTGCGTCACGCGCTGGAGCCGCTTCGATAATCACTGGGAAGGGGTGGCGTTCCGCACGCTTTCCGAGCTCGCGCGGCCCTCCGCCGAAGCCACGCATGTGATGATCCATTCTGCCGACGGCTACACCACAAACGCGCCGCTGAGCGATCTGCGGCAGGACAACGTGCTGCTCGCGTTCAAGCATGACACTCAGCCGCTGCCGCCCGAACACGGCGGACCCATCCGGCTGGTAGTGCCGAAACTATATGGCTGGAAAAGCGCCAAGTGGGTGAGCGGGCTCGAATTCATAGCGCACGATCAACCCGGCTTCTGGGAACAGAATGGCTACCACATGTACGGCGATCCCTGGAAGGAGCAGCGCTTCGACTCGGATTAGGGGAATAAAAATCCTCCGTCGAGGGCGGTGAATGGGGCACGGCTTCAGGCCGGGCGGCGAAAGCGTTCGAGGACTTCATTGGGCCACGTCACGCTGTCCATGGCTCGTCCCATTTCCAGGAACTCGCTAAGCTCTTTTGCATGCAAACGGGGAAGCACACGGCTCGAAGGCATTTCCATGTATTCGGACCCGCTCAGTCCGCAGATGTGCAAAAAGCTTCCGTCGTAGCTCCAAACCTCAGGGACGCCGAGTTCCGCGCAGATGGGAAATTCGCTGATCGAGGGATGAGTTACCGCCACTTCCACGACAATGTCCGGTGGAGGGTTGACAGCCAAATCGATTCGTTCCTTGCCCCGTACCTGGCGGGCATGAGTAACATAAAAAGCTGAATCTGGTTCGAACCCTCTCTTTGCCGCTGCCCGTCTGAAGGTCGTAGAGCCCAGGTCAAGAACGTCGATTCGAAGCTCCCGCGTGAGGAGCTTCACCAAGTCGCATATGAGGCGGCTATACCACTCGTGCTCTGCCGAAGGGCTTATGATCTCGAGAGCTCCACGGTCATAAGTGAATCGCGGAGAACTCCGTTCACTGTGCTCATCGAGGAGCCGCTCATAGGTTTCCCAAGCGACATTCCCCAGCACCACTCGCTGTTCTGGCGGGCTCGCAACGCTCGGCATCTTTGAAATTCCTTTGGCGATCCCGGGAAGCGGGAATCCGTTTCGTCAAAAGATCTCGAACCGCTCCTGGTGCACGTCCGAGTCGCTCTTGACGGTCACATCCTTGCCAGTGCTGGATTCGATTTCGGAGAGCAGGACGCCGTCACGCGCCTTGAGCGCCGCAGCCACCAGCGGATGGACGCGCAGGTTGAGCGCCTTGCCTTCTACCTGCGAGGCCATTTTGCGGGCCTCAGCGAGAATCTCATTACTGACGGTGGCCACTGACTTGATCCAGCCCGCGCCCGAGCAGTAAGGGCAAGGCTCGCAGAGAGCGCGCTCGAGCGAGTGCTTCACGCGCTTGCGAGTGAGCGCCACGAGCCCGAATTCGTTGAAGGAGAGAATCTTGGTGGGCGCGCGATCCTGCCGCAGCGCGTCTTCGAGTGCCTGCACCACGCGGGTGCGGTTACGGCGCTCATCCATGTCAATGAAATCGATCACGATGATCCCGCCCAGGTCCCGGAGCCGGATCTGGCGCACGATCTCCTTGATCGCGTCGATATTGGTCTTCACAATCGTGTCTTCCAGGCGATTGGTCTTGCCCACGTACTTCCCGGTGTTCACATCGATGGCAACGAGCGCTTCCGTCTGGTTGATGACGATATAGCCGCCGGATTTCAGCCACACCTTGGGGCGCAGCGCCTTATCGATCTCCGCCTGAATTCCGAACTCCTCGAACATAGGCTCCGCGCGCGTGTAAAGCTTCACGCTGCCGGTGAGCGCCGGCTGGAACCGGCTGACGAATTCGAGAATGTGCTCGTATTCGATCTCGCTGTCGACGCGGATCGACCGGAACGCCGGCGAGAGCAGGTCGCGCAGGATCCGCTCAACGAGCGTCAGATCGCGATGTAGCAGCGCCGGCGCCTTGGCGCGCTCGGCCTTGGCGCGAATGTCGTTCCACAGGCGCGTGAGGAAAGCGATATCCGCCTTGATCTCATCATCGCTCCGGCCCGCGCCGGCAGTGCGCACAATAAAGCCGCCGGGCAGCGAGCCCTTGTGCTCAAGAAGCAGGTTGCGCAAGCGCAGCCGCTCTTCATCCGAGGCGATTTTTCTTGAGACGCCAATGTGGTCGATCGTGGGCATGTAGACGAGGTAACGTCCCGGCAAGGCGATGTGGGAAGTAATCCGCGCGCCTTTGGTGCCCAGGGGTTCTTTTGCGATCTGCACCAGGATCTCCTGCCCTTCCTTAAGGAGGTCGTTGATGGGGAGGGGCCGGGTGGCGGAGCGAAGGGCCTCGCGCCCGGGAGGCGTTCCCGTTTCCCGCCGCCGCCCGAAACGATTGCGGAAGCGCCCGCGGCCCCTGCGCTCCTGGCGCGGAGCCACATGCGGATGCTGCTGGGAGTCGTGCAGGCTGTACGACGCGTTCTCCGGCGGCGCAGAGGGTTGATCCCCCACGGGTTCCTCGTTCTCCGGCGCGCCCTCGGCCTCCGGAAACTCACCGGAATCGCTACCGGAGAGTTCCTCATACGCGATCGGCGCTACATCGGGAGGCTCCATGGGGTGCGGCTCGGTTTCCAAGCGCTCGCCCTCAGGCTCGCCCCAGCTTGGCACGGCTTCCCCGCTGGGCGGCGCCTCAGGCTCCGCAGCGCCGGACGAGAAAATCGCGGCTGCGCTCTGAGGCGGCGGTTCCGGCGCGCTGGCCAGCGTAGGTGTTTCAAAAGCTTCAGAAGCGGTGATGGACGCTGGCGGTTCGGGCGCTTCCGGCTCCGATAGCGAGGGTGCGTGCAGCTCCGGAGCAGACTCGCTCCGGTGCCGGGCCAGGGATTCTCCGGGAAGGACTTCAAAAACTTGGGGCGCGGTATCCTCGCGCTGTTCCGGGCGGCTCACCGGCCGGCGCTCATCGGCTTCGTGCCGCGGCGCAAATCGCGAGGTGCGGAAGCGCCGGCCACGCCGCCGGCGGGGACCGCCGAACTCGCGCCGCTCGAAATCTTGCGGGCCGGAGGCTGGCCTGCTTGGTTCGGCGGGACGCGGCGTCGTTGCGAGCGGTGGTGCTGCTTCAGGCGCGCGTTCCGCGGTCTCCGGCCTCTCGGGTTCGGAAGGCGGGTTTTCCTCCAGCGGCGGGGCAGGAGCGTTCACTGCGGAGCGAGGGATAGCGGTCGCCTCCCCGTTCGCACTCGGCAAACGTTCTTCCGCTTCCGTGAAGACTCGGTCGTATTCTTCAGAGTCTTCGTAGAAGTCTGAAACATACAGAAAGGCGTCGCGCTCGAGTCCGATGTTGACGAAAGCCGACTGCATCCCCGGGAGCACACGGTTTACGCGTCCCTTGTAGATGCCTCCCACCAGTCCCACGTCCGTGTCACGCTGAAAATACACCTCCACTACTTGATCGTCCTCCAGCATTGCGACCTTCGTCTCGTGCGGGGACGAGGAGACTAACAATTCCTTTGTCATGAAAACTCCTTCCGGGGCGCCAGGCAGGATCGACCCGCAAAGGCGGGGATCAACTGCCGCTCCTCCCGTTAATGCCAGTCGTCCGCGCCGTGGCGCCCGCGCGAGGCGCTTGGGCCTCCGAGCCGCCTTGGCGAAGCCGCGACAACCGGGGCGCCTGCCGTCAGCGAATGGCCGGCCTATCAATTCCTGAAGTCTGGCGCGCAGTCCCGCTCAATTCACAAGCCGCCGCGCCCTGACGCTCAGCGCAAGGCCCAATCCGGCGAACGTAAACAGCACGGACGACCCTCCCTGGCTCATGAGCGGCAGATGAATGCCGGTGATAGGGAAATACCCAATCATCATTCCGACGTTCACGATGACCTGAAAAAAAAGGACTGCCGTTAAGCCTGCAACAAAAAAAGCTCCGGCGCGGTCGCCCGCCCGTTGCGCGCCATCCAAAAGGCGAATCAACAACAGCAGGTAAAGCAGCAGGACAAAGCACGTGCCTGCGAAACCCTGCTCCTCCGTGAAAGCTGCGAAAATAAAGTCCGCATGGGATACCGGAATAAAGCCCAGCCGGCTTTGAGTGCCATGCCCGATCCCCTTTCCCCAAAGACCTCCCGAGCCGATTGCAATTTTCGACTGGGTCACCTGGTAGCTCGACCCCCGCGTGTTCCGCGACGGGTGGACGAAGGTCATCAGGCGCTCGCGTTGATACGGGCGCATCACTCGCCAGCCCACCGGCGCGAGCACCAGCGCCGCAAGAGCCAAAATGACGAGCGGCCGCAGGCGGATTCCGGCCAGATAAACCCCGGCCGCGATCGCCGGGAAGAGCGTTATCGCGGTCCCCAGGTCCGGCTCCAGTGCGACGAGCGCGGCGGGGATTCCCGCCAGAACGCCCAGCACAACCAGGTCCTTTCCGCCCACAGGCCTGGCCCTGCGTCCGGCGAAGTACCAAGCTACGGCTATTATTATAACGAGCTTAGCCATCTCGGACACCTGGAAAGTTAGGCCTCCCACCTCCAGCCAGCGCCGCACTCCCCCCACACGGTGGCCCACTACCAAGAGAGCAAGCAGCCCAAGCAGCGTTAGAGCATACAGCACGGCGACGTTGTCGAGAATGAGGTGGTAATCGATCTGGCTGAGGATGAACGCCAAGAGCGCCCCCAGCACTACCCAGTCGATCTGCTTCCGATACTCGCCCGCCAGGGCAGTGTGCATCGTGGTGCTATAAATCTGCACGATGCCTGCCGCCGCCAGAGCTAGCGCAGTCGCGAAAAGAAGCCAGTCGAGATCGCGAAGATTGAGACCTTTACGCACAGCCTAGGGATTTGAAATTTGAAATTTCAGATGGATGTCAAATTTCGAATTGTTTTCGAATTTCAAATTGAGCATTTCCAGTTTCTGGAATTCTCTTTTTCCACTTTCGAACGCCGTTACCGGCTTCGGCATCGGACTTGTGTATCGCCTACTGCCACTGCCGCCCGCCTACGGAATTGCGGCGGCGCGCTCGGCTCGCGCCGGGAGCGGAGGACCGGCGCGCGTGGTTATCTCCGTCTGCTTGGGAGAGGTGGGCGCCTGCTGCGGGTGCTCCTCTGCAAAATACGCCTTAATCACCTGTCCCGCGATCGGTACCGCCGCCACCCAAGATTCCCCGCTGTGCATCACCAGAACCGCCACCACAATTTCAGGGTTGCTAGCCGGCGCGTAACCAACAAACCACGCGTTGGCTTTATAATTGGCGCCGTCGTGAGCCGCGCGGTGAAACGCAGCGCTCACCACCTGGGCGGTACCGGTTTTCCCGGCAATTTCCAGCCCCGCGACGCGGGCCCGCGAACCCGTGCCGCCTTCGTTCACAACCCCCCACATGCCTTGCGACACCGCTTCCCGCGTCTCGGGGCTCAGCGGAAAGCGCCGGACGCCCGCCACCGGCGCGTCTGGCTTGGGAAGCTCGCCCGGGAAGAGAAGGTGCGGACGATAGAACACACCGCCAAGCGCCACGCCGCCGATCATCGCCGCCAGTTGTAACGGAGTGACAGCCACGGCGCCCTGCCCGATCGCCACGGAGATCGTTTCCCCCGCGTACCACTTGTGATGGAAATATTTCTCCACCCACTCCGGACTCGGAACTACGCCCGGCTCCTCGCCTGGCAGGTCGATTCCTGTCCGCGAGCCCAGGCCGAGTTGCTTGGCGAAATACGCCAGCTTGTCGATTCCCACCATTTTCCCGACCGTGTAGAAATAGACGTCGCACGATTGGACGATAGCCCGGTGAAGATCTACGCTGCCGTGGCCGCGGTGATGGACCCAGAGCCAGCAGTGGTAGGTATGGCCGTAAAAGGTCACATAGCCCGGACAGGAGACGGTGAAATTGGGCCGGATCGTGTCGGTCTCGAGGCCGGCGATAGCGGTGACAATCTTGAACACCGACCCCGGCGCCACCTGCGCCTGGATGGCCTTGTTCATGAGCGGCTTGCCGGGATCGCCGGTGAGCTGCTTCCACTCCGCGGCGGGGATGTGATGCGAAAAATCGTTCGGGTCGAAGTCGGGACGGCTGACCATGGCCAGCACCTGGCCGTTGCGCGGGTCGAGCGCGACTACGGCGCCGCTCTTATCGCCGAGCGACTGCTCGGCGGCGAGCTCTAAATCCAAGTCGATGGTCAGCCGCACGTTGTGCCCGGGCGTCGGCTCGAGCGCCGTCATCGAGCCTACTTCCTGGCCACGGCTGTTCACTACCACGCGCCGCATCCCGTCCTGGCCGGAAAGCCACGCATTGTACTGGCGCTCAATTCCACTCTTCCCGGCAACGTCGCCGGGGTCGAAACGCGTGCCGCCTTTGGCGATCTGCTCCGCGGAAACATCGCCCACGTATCCCAGCAGGGAAGCTGCGAGCTGGTGCTTCGGGTAAAACCGCTGTTGCACCTGGATGAGATCAAGCTCGGGATACTCCGCATGATGCGACTCGACGAAGGCGACGTCCTGCATGTTCGCGGAGGGCTTGATGACCAGGGGCTGGAACCGCGGAAGGCTTGTGGCTTGCTCGAACTGCTGGCGGAGCGCCTGCGGGTCCAGCCCGAGGCCCTGCGCAATGCCGTCAATACGCGCCGGGGTGAGTTTCCAGGGCCCGTCCCGTGAAAACAGGACGCTGAAGGCAGGCACATTGTCCACCAACACACTGCCGTGGCGGTCCAGAATAAGGCCGCGCGGCGCGATGATGGGCAGCTCCCGGATGCGGTTGCGCTCCGAAAGCGCAAGGTACTTCTGGTGGTCGCGCACCTGCAGCCGCCAGTAGCCCGCGAGCAGCGCCACCACCATGATGGCGATCACGTACTGAAAAAGCGGTATTTTCCAAGCCGGGAAGCGCGGCTCTTCGGGGAATCGGACTTCCATGCTCGCATCTTACGCCAGTGGCGTGGAGGACGGGTGGTGTGGGGG
>JBOGJW010000027.1:0-14323 GCA_050745245.1 Terriglobia bacterium
TTTCGCGGCATGTTACACCACCAGGCGTCGTTCAACGTACACGCCGACATCTCCACTTCGGCTCCCGCCTGAAGGGATGACGCAGCGCGGCCGTAAGGCCGCGCTGCACCACTTGCTCAGAATCCAAAACTCAGAACTTAGAACGCATAACTCATAACGTGCCCTTCAGCGGCCGCCGCCGGCCTTGACAGGCCTCCATCTCCCGTGTTACCATTTAGTTACCTCGCGGTTCGGGCATAGCCCTTTCCGCGGGCACCCTCGAAAAGCGATTCCCAAATCTCACACACGGAGAACTGTATGAACCCCATACCCATTTCCGCGGAGCCGGAACAGGTCCGCGAAGATTCGAATCCATCCACCGGGCCGCGCACGCTGACCGGCAAAATTCACTGTTCACTCAACGCGCTGAAGCACGGGCGCTATGCTAAGGGGGATTCACACCTGCGCGCGATCCGCGATGCCATGATCGAGCTGGGCGAGGATCCCGAGGAATTCTCGCAGTTGCAGCGAGAACTGATCGCTTCCTTCAAGCCCAAGAGCCCGGCGGAGGCGATGCTGGTTGACGACATGGCATCGCTGCGCTGGGAGCGCTGGAGGCTGGAGCGCGGGCAGGCGGCGCTGCTGGCACGCCGCGTTCAGAAGCTCGAGTTTAAGCGCCAGAAATTGAGCCTGGAGGTGAACCAGAAGTCTGCCGCTTTAACCGAGGGCTTCCACAAGGGGCACATCGGGATGGGAATGATCTGGGTTGAAGACCAGCCGGCCAAATTTCAAAAGTTGCTCGAATGGCTGGCGCAACTTCAAACCTGCCTGGATGTCCACGAGTTCAGCGAAGTTGATTCGATGCTGCAACTCATCTACGGGCCCAACGCTTCGCTGCGCGGCCTCCAGATCCGGGGCTTGTTTAGCGACTTGGCAGAGGCCGGCGCCGGCGAGCCGGTCGACCCCGTCAAGGTTTCAATGCTGCGCCGGGAACTGCTGGCGGAGATTTCCAGCGTGACCCAGCAGTATCAGCTCTTTCTCCGCGGCAAGTGTGAAGTTACCCCCACAATGCGGCAGGAGTGCCTGGCGCCTACCGAGGCTCAGCGCTGGCTGATGCGGCAGCTCAATATGGTGGACCGCCAAATCGAGAAAAAGACGAGACTTCTGCTGGAGCTTCAGAGCCTTAGGCAGCGGCGCAAACACACGAAAAGCACTGCCGCGAAAGGAGTTAAGCCCGCAGTTCGAAAAACTTCAATAAGGGATTCCTTTAAGGGGCCCGCCGCGCAAGTTGCTGAAAACAAATGAAAATTAATGGGAACGAAGGGAACGAACCCCCTTTTAGACGGGCGCAAAACGGGTAAAAAACGTCAGTTTTGTCACTTTTTCCGTTCCGGGAGCGTTATTGAATCTTAGAATGTGGTGAGGCCGCAAAGTTCCAGGCGAGTAGGGGAGGCTTTACGCCAAGGTATATTCGTGTTGAATGAAAACAGTTGCACCGGGGAGGCTCTGTTGGATTTTCCGGCTAAGCCTGGAAGCGCCGAAGAGCCGTGGACGGAGGAAGCGTTTCGTGGCTTCTTCCTGGAGCATTACGAGCGCGTCACCGGCGTGCTGCACCGCCTCGTCGGGGATGCCTCGCGAGCGGAGGAGCTCGCCAACGAAGCCTTTTGGAAGCTCTATCGGCGGCGCATTACTTCCAGCCCGGACGGCAATCTTCGCGGCTGGCTCTACCGCACCGCCACCAATCTGGGCATCGACGCGCTGCGCTCGGAGGCTCGCCGCAGGCGCTATGAGCAGGCGGCAGCGCAGTCCGCTACGGTCTCCGGCGCTGCCGCTGATCCGCTGAATGAGCTTCTGCGGCAGGAAACGCGGATTCGGGTTCGAGCGGCGCTCGCCGCCATTCCGCCCGCGCAGGCGCAGCTTTTGATTCTGCGGGCGAGCGGCTTCACTTACAAAGAAGTCTCGGAAATTCTGAAGCTGAAGGCGGGATCGGTTGGAACCATGCTGATTCGCGCTGAAGCCAAGTTTCGCAAGCGCTACGTGAATCTAACTCCTCAGTTTCGGACGCGAACGTAGCGGCGGGTTTATCCCGCCAGCGTCAATGGCGCCGTCCCGCCTTGCGGGATCGCCAGTCTGAAAATGGCGGCGTAAAGCCGCCTCTATACGCCCGAAACTAGGGCGAGGAGGCACTATGAATTGCCTGTCGGAAAGTCTGATGCGAGCGAAGCTTGACAACGAGCTAGCCGCTGATGTGCGTGAGGAATTGGAACGCCATCTCGGCGCGTGCCAAAAGTGCTGCGAGCGGATGCAGGCGATCGCTAACGACGCCGAACGTGTCTCCGGCGCTCTCTCAGCGCTCGACGAAAGCTTCCAGACCAATCCGCGAATGGCGTACGCGCATTTTCAGGCGAGAAGCGAAGGTGCGGAAGAATCCCCGGCGCGCGGGGGCTTTCTGACGAGAATCTTTTCGGCGCATCCGCTCCCGGCCGGTGCCGGCGCAGTCGTCGCTGTGCTGGTTATCGTTCTGGCCGCCTTTGCTCCCGCGCGCAGCCTGGGCCAGCGAGTCCTGGCCATGCTGCGCGTCGAGCGGGTTGCCGTGGTGCCCGTCAGCCTGAGCGCGGCGCCGGGGCGAAGCACGATGGAAACCGTAAGCCGGCTGCTCTCTGACCAGGTGGTGGTAACGCTCTCGCCCGGCAAGCCCGCGCAGGCGGCCACCGCGGTTCAGGCGAGCCGGCTTGCCGGGTTTGCGGTGCGCACGCTCGACAGCGAGCCCCAGGCGCCGGCGATTTCAGTGGAAGGTGAGCGAGCGTTTGTGATGACGCTCAACCGCGACCGGCTTCAGCAAGTGCTCAGCGCGCTGGGCCGGCCCGACCTTCAGCTTCCGGCGTCAATTGACGGCTCGACGCTCGCCGTTCACATTGCGAAGACGGTCATGGTGCAGTATGGCAATTGTCCGCGCCGCGGCCAGCGCCCTGTGCCTGAGCAATCGGCGGGAGCGGGATGCACGATGCTGATGGAGGCGCCGAGCCCCATCGTGAGCGTCCCTCCCGAGCTGAACGTGAGCCAGCTTGCGGCGATTGCGCTCCAGGCTGCCGGGATGACGGCGCAGGAAGCCGAGTCATTTTGCCAGACGGTCGACTGGACGTCCACGCTCGTGGTGCCGGTTCCGAGCGGCGCTACCACGTCAACCGAGGTCGCGGTGGACGGCGCCCAGGGAACGCTGATCCTCGGCCAGCAGCGCAACGGCCGGCCGGCGATGTATGATCTGCTCTGGGTCAAGAAGGGGATCATTTATTCTCTGTGGGGCCACGGCAGCGCCTCCGCCGCGCTCGGCCTCGCTGGCTCGCTCAGCTGATGATTTCGCCGTCGCCATCCGCCAGTCGCAGCCGCCTCGCCATCCACACGCGCGGCCTGCGCAAGGTGTTTGGCGAAAAGGTCGCGGTAAAAAACCTTACACTCGAAGTGCCGCAGGGCGAAGTCTTCGGATTTCTCGGTCCAAACGGCGCCGGCAAGAGCACCTCCGTGAAGATGCTCCTCGGGCTGGTGAGCCCGACCGCGGGCGCAGCAACGGTGCTGGGCCGTCCGGCGGGCAACGTTGCGGCGCGAAGGCGAATCGGATTTCTCCCCGAGCATTTTCGTTTCTACGACTGGCTCAGTCCCGCCGAGCTTCTCCATTTACATGGCAGCCTTTACGGAATGCCGGAGGCCGCGCTGCGCAAGCGCGCGCCGGAGCTCCTGGAGCGCGTGGGCCTGGCGCAGCATCGCGACAAGCGGCTGCGCGATTTTTCCAAGGGGATGATGCAGCGCATCGGTCTTGCGCAGGCGCTGTTAAACGACCCGGAGCTGATTATTCTTGACGAGCCGACGTCCGGGCTCGACCCCGGCGGGCGGCGATTGGTGCGCGAAATCATTAAGGGCGAGCGCAGCCGCGGGGCAACCGTATTCTTGAACTCGCACCTCCTCAGCGAAGTGGAAGTGACGTGCGACCGGGTCGCGTTCATCAAGCACGGCGAGGTGATTGAGGCGCGCCGCCTCGACGCACTGCGCGACGGCGAAACCGCCGTTCGCCTGAGAGCCGGCAACCTTGGCCCCGGCGCGCTGGCCGGGTTATCGCACCGGGCCTCCTGCGTGGAGGCGGCGCCCGCGGCGCCGCTTCCCGGAACTCCGGAGAGCGGCCAGCAGATCATCTCCTTCAACGTGCCCTCGATGGAGGCGCTGCCGGAGATTCTGCGCTACCTGGTTTCAATCGGCGCGGACGTCTACGAAGTAACGCCCCAGCGCGTCTCGCTCGAAGAACTCTTCTTGCGGATTGTCGGCGAAGACGGAGGTTTGTGAATGGGCGTTTGGATTATGGCCGGCGTGACGTTCCGCGAGGCGGCTCGCAAGAAGGTGCTTTGGATGGCGCTGGCGGCGGGATGCGCGTTCCTCGTTCTGTTTGGCGCCGGGCTTCACTACCAGGTGAAGGACCTTGCCGGCGCGAACTCGATCGTCCGGCGGCAGGTGCCGAACGCGATGCTGATCGTGGGCATCTATGCCGTGGACCTGCTGGCGATGGTCATCACGGTGCTCGCGTCGGCGGATACGCTGTCCGGCGAAATCGCCTCCGGGACGATTCACGCCGTCGCAACAAAACCTGTTACGCGCTGGGAAGTGCTGCTCGGCAAATGGCTGGGATTTGTGGGCATGATGACGCTCTACATCGGCCTGATGGTCGCCGGGGTGGCGTGCCTGGCCTGGTTTCTGAGCGGCGCGACGGCGCTGCACCTCTGCTGGGGCGTGCTGCTCATCTGGCTCGAGAGCATCGTGCTGCTTAACGTCACGCTGCTGTGCGGCGCTTCGCTATCGACGCTCACCAGCGGCGTCCTAGTGCTCGGCCTCTACGCGCTGGCGTTCCTGGGCGGGTGGATCGAGCAGGTCGGCGCGCTCACGCGAAGCCCCCGCGTGGTGGACGTGGGCGTGATCGCCAGCATCATAATGCCCAGCGAATCACTCTGGCGCCGCGCCGCGTTCGAGATGCAATCGCCCGTGGTGGGCGCGCTGAGGATCTCGCCCTTCAGCAACGCCTCGGTCCCGAGCGCCGCCATGATCGGATATGCCGTGGCCTACCTCGCCATCGCTCTTGCGCTCGCCGGCCGCTCGTTTGGCGCGCGGGATTTGTAGCCTGAGTATGCAGGGAATGCCCGTTCAAATTAGCTGAACCGGGTGGCGCATACATCGCGCACTCTGCGATGTGTGCGACCTCCGAAACGGGACACACTTGATCAAGCAACGGCCACGTGTGCGCCTCCCGAGAAACCGAGGGAACTTTCATTCTGAGCGAGGTCGCCGCGGCGGCCGAGCGAAGAATCCCAGCATTACCGGAAGCTGACCAAAATACGGGGATTCTTCGCTTGCGCTCAGAATGACAGGCTTTAAAGTGTTTGCTGAAAAAGAAGAAAAAACTCTCTTCTATTTCCTCAACTCCACAATCGTAGCGCCGGCGCCACCTTCGTTCGACGGCGCAGGATAGTATTGCTCCACGTGCGGGTGATCCGCAAACATCTGGTGCAAGGTCTTCCTGAGCACGCCCTTGCCGTGCCCGTGGACCACGCGCAGCCGGAAGCGTCCGGCGACATAAGCCTCGTCGAGGAATTTATCCACACGCTCGCGAGCCTCTTCCGCCGTGCTGCCGATGACGTTAATTTCGGCCTCAGGCTCCGGGCTGCGCGCAGAGCTCGGCTCGAACACGGCGGCTCGGCGCGCGCCGGATTGCGCGCCCAATTCGCGCGGAGCCGCTCCCGCAGTTGCAAGCAGTTGAACCTCGTTACGAGGCGCGCGCATTCGCAGCCGCCCGATCTCCACTTCGAGCTCGCCGCTATCCAAAATCGAGGTGACGACTCCTGGCGTCGAGAACCCGCTCAGCCGCACGCGGTCTCCGGGTGAGATCGTTGCGCCGGCGGCGGAGACGGATTCCTCGGCTGGTGGCGGCTGAAGGACGGCGAGTACCTGCGCGTTCCATTCCTCGCGCGCCTCCCGTGCAAATCGCTCCTGCTGGCGCGGCGCCGTGGCGAGCGCTTTTGCAGGCTTGGTCTCGATATCGAGCTTCCTCCGAATCTCAGCGATGGCCGATTTCCATCTCTCGTCGTGCTCGCGCAGAGTCTCTGCCAAGCGGCGGTCAAGCTCAGCAAGCTTCGCCTGGCGCTCCGCCGCCGCATCGCGCGCACGCTCCGCTTCTCTCGCTTGCATGTCTCTCTCGCGCTCGCGCCGCCGCTCCTGCTCGCTTTCCATCTCCTCCCGTTTGGCGTGGAGCAAAGAAATCAGCGTGGAAGCCCCGGTTTCAACGGGGCCGAGCAGCGCGCGCGCGTCGTGGACAATGCGGGCATCGAGCCCCAGGCGCTCCGCGATCTCAAGCGCCGAAGATTTTCCCGGAAGGCCGGCGAGCAGCTTGTAAGTTGGGCGCAGCGTAGCCTCGTCAAAATCCATCGCGGCGTTCACCGCCTCGGGCGTCTCGGCGGCGTATGCCTTGGGCCGCGAGTAGTGGGTGGATGCGAACACGGTTGCGCCCGAGCGGCGGAAATGCTCCAGGATCGCCACCGCCAGCGCGGCGCCCTCTTCGGGCGCAGTGCTTCCGCCGAGCTCGTCCAGCAGCACCAGGTCGCGAGCGCCCGCGGTTGCCGCCATCTCCTGGATATTGCGGATGTGAGCCGAAAACGTGCTGAGGCTCTGCGCGATCGACTGCTGGTCCCCGATATCCGCCAGGACCCGCCTGAATACAGGCAGCCGGACCTCTTCCGCGCCTACCGGTAAGCCCGCCTGCGCCATGATCGCAGCGGCGCCGATGGTCTTCAGCGCCACGCTTTTGCCGCCCGTATTCGGGCCGCTGATCACCATAAGACTTTTGGGCTCGCGCAGCTCGATTGTAAGCGGTACCGGCTCGCGGCCTTCGGGCCGCAACGCCTCCTCCAGCAGCGGGTGGCGGACGTTCTTCAGCGTGAGGTCTCGATCCGCGGCGAACATCGGAATGACAGCGCAATGGCGCCGGGAGAATTCCGCCTTGGCAAACGCCAGGTCGATTCGGCTCAAAATCTCCGTCGCTGCGGCGAGATCCTCCCGATGCTGCGCCAGCAGACTGCTGAATTCTGCCAGGATTTTGCGAACTTCCGCCTCTTCGCGCCCTTCCAGCGCGGCCAGATCATTGTTGAGAGGAAGCGTTTCGAGCGGCTCAACGTAAACCGATGCGCCCGAGGAGCTCGCTCCGTGAATCAAGCCCTCTACGGTGCGCCGCTTGCCGGCCTGGACCGGCAGAACGTAGCGCCCGTTGCGGACCGTGACGATCTCTTCCTGCAGCACGTGCTCGCTGGCGAGGCGGCGCAGCACCTTTTCGAGCGTGGATTGCAGCTCCTGGCGCGCGCGCTCGATGGATCGGCGAATCCGCGCCAGCGCCGGGCTGGCGGAGGAATCCACGGAGCCATCGGGCAGGATTTTGCCATCGAGTTCCTTCAACAGTCCTCGGAAGTCCGCCATCATCTGGGCAAGCTCGTTGAGTTTTAGGCTTTGTGCGAAGAGTTCGCGCGCACTGCCTGCTGTTTTCGCGAGCTCGATCAGGCCGAAAATTTCAAGGCCCGAGCATAAGAGCCCCGGGACGCCCAGCTTTTCTAAAACCGCCCGCGGGTCCGCGAGGCCGCTCAGGTTCAGCCGGATGTTCAGGTCGAGGCAGGCGCGTGCTTCGCGCGCGAGTTCGAGATCCTGTTCGATAGCTTCAAGGTCAGTGCGAGGCTCGATTTGAGCGAGCGCCGGCAGGCTGATTGCGCCGGAGAGAAATGGCTGGAAGAGTTCAACGATTGCGGGGAATTCAAGGACATCGCGCGAAAACGGGTCGCGAGGTTGCGAGAGGAACTCCATTAATCCTGATCTGGCGGGCCGGCTGAGCTTCAGGTCACTCGTTCGCGCCGGGCGCCTCGAGATCCGCGCGATCCTGCGTGCGGGGGCCAAGAGCCCCGAACCCGAACCAATTCCGAGCGACGCCTTTTCTAGCAGGCCGTCACGAGAAGGGGTGACGGCCTACTCGCCGCACATTCCGCGGCGCGGCGCTCCGCAAGGGCAGGGTCCGGCCTCGGAGGAAAAGCTGCTGCCGCGTCCGCCTGATACCGCGAAAACGGAAAGCAACTGCTCCACGCGCCGGCTTGCGCAGCTCTTGCAGGTTACTTCGTCTTCATGTGAGGCGACAATTCTCTCGAACCGCGCTCCGCAGTCGCGGCACTCGTATTCAAATATCGGCATGATGAACCTCTCCGAAAATATATCGGAATGCGCGCTCAATTTCAAACCCCGGCCGTCCTTCGTAACGCCGCTATCCCCACCGGCGATTCGGCGCTGAGACGGCGCCGCCACCGCCGGGCCGGGCGAAGAGTTCGCCGTTCAGCGTATGTTATGATGCAGATTTCGTGTTGCTTGTGCGCCTCGGGCACGCTCGGCGGCGCCTTAATCGTGATTGAAATGGGCGCGCCTTTCACGTGAGCTTCATCAACAAAGCGGTTCGGGAAATAAACTGCAAGATCGTCTATTACGGCGCCGGGCTGAGCGGCAAGACCACGAACTTGCAGTGGATTTTTGGCCAGACGGCGCACCAGCCGGGAGAGAAGATGCTCTCGCTCTCCGCGGAGGATGACAGAACCCTCTTCTTCGATTTCCTTCCCCTGGACCTCGGCAAGGTGCGCGACTTCCGAGTCCGCCTTCACCTCTACACTGTACCGGGCCAGGTCTTTTACCAGGCCAGCCGGAAACTGATTCTCCGCGGCGTGGACGGAGTGGTCTTCGTGGCGGACTCGCAGGCCCGGCGCGCCGACGCAAACCTGGAATCCCTGGAGGACCTTGCGCGGAATCTCGACGATCTTGGCGTTGAATTCCGCGAGCTGCCCTACGTACTTCAGCTCAACAAGCGTGACCTGGCGGACGCGCGTCCCGCCGAAGAGATGAAGACGCAGTTGGTCCGCAAAGGCGAACCCGTCTTCGAGGCGGTGGCGAGCGAGGGCAAGGGCGTATCTGAGACCCTCAAGGCCGTCGGCCGGCTTGTGCTGGCCCGCATGAAGCGGGAACGCTTTGCTCCGCGCGGCTGACTTACAAGCAGACCGGCTGACCGCCGGTTCGCGGGGCTAAGAGGCGCCGCGGCCCAGCAAGACCGCCGGAATCGTCTTCAGCAAAATCTTCCAGTCGAGCAGCGGCGACCAGTGGTCGATATACTCGAGGTCAAGCTCCATCCAGCGCCGGAAATTCAGCCGGTTCCGGCCCTTCACTGCCCAAAGGCAGGTAAGGCCGGGGCGCATCCGCAAGCGGCGGCGCTGCCAGCGCTCATACTTTTCAACCTCGGCGGGAATCGGTGGGCGCGGCCCTACAAATGACATATCGCCCTTCAAGATATTGAGCAACTGCGGGAGCTCGTCCAGGCTAAGCCTGCGCATCAGGCGGCCAACGGCCGTGCACCGCGGATCATTCTTGATTTTGAAAACCGGGCCGTCCATCTCATTCAGCGCCTCGAGCTCCGTTTTGTAGCGGTCGGCGTCCGCACGCATGGATCGGAACTTGTAAAGCGTGAACCTTCTGCCTCCAAGCCCGCAGCGCGTCTGCCGGTAGAACACCGGACCGCTGGACGTCAGCTTGACGAGCGCGGCCAGCGCCAGAAGCAGCGGACAGCAAACCGCCACCAGGATCGCGGACATCAGGAAATCCGCCACGCGTTTCGAGAGCATCAGGTATTCGTTTTCCGGAGTCGTCGAAAACGTGAGCAGCGGTGTTTCCTGGAGGCGCTCGAGGGAAACGCGGGAGATCACGTGCGGCAGGAAGTTCAGGCACAAGCGCGTCCTCACGCCTTCCTGCTCGCAGAGCAGAAACGCCTCATCGAGGCTGCCGAGCTCGTGGCGCGACACGGCGAAGATCGCCTCGTCGATGACGTGGCGGTGCAGCAGATCGGGTAGCGCATCGAGATCATAGACCGGATAGCGCCGCCGCAGTCCTGACTGGTCTGGCGCTTCGCCGACGCTGGCGGAGACACGGGCAAAGCCGGTGAGCCGCATGCCGCGCGTTTCGTTCTCCTCAATAACGCGGGCGATCGAGCGCGCCTCTTCCGCGCCGCCGATGATCAGAAAGCTGCGGTAGCCCGCCACCGACGACGCCACGCGGCCGCTCCAGCGCAGGCCCGCGAGGCGGAATAGAATCATCAACCCGAGGTCGATGCTGGCGTAAAGGCCCAGGAGAATGCGGCTGATATAGTGCAGGTCAAAGGCGAAGATCAGCGCGAAGAGCAGCACGGTGGAGATCACCGCAACCCGCAGCGGGCCGAGCACCGCCCGGCGGACGCCCTCGTGCCGCGAGCTGTAGAGCCCGGTGAGCCATCCAGCAGCGAGCCATAACCCCACGATCAGCGGAATAATCCACAGGTAATACACGACGGGAAAAAGCGGGCGGAGATGGCCCAGGCGCAGGCGAATGGCGTACGCCAGCCAGAAGCTCACTAGCGCCAGCACACCGTCAGCGAGAGCGTAGAAGACTTCCAGCATTCGAGCTTGGCGTGAAAACATGACGGCTTACTCGGGCTGCGGCGTGCGCAGGCCCCTGCTGCCCGGCGCCGTGATGACTGTATCCGGCGCGTAGAGGCGGCTTCACGCCTCCATTTCGCGTGGCGGGATAAACCCGCCGCTACGGAGCGCTTTCGTTACCTGGCCGCGCACGCGGGCTGCGTTTAGTTTAATTCAACACGAGGCTCATTTTCTATCCGCGGCGCCGCTGGGGCCGTGAGCGCTGCGGCGCGGCCGGTTGAAGACTGGAGGCGACTGGGCGCCCTGATAGCGCAGCGTCCCTGCCGCGTTTTTGCGCACGTTGCCAACCAGCGCCGGACGGAAGCAGACAATGCACTCGGAGCGCCGGCGCCGGACGCTCGGGTAGACAATCCCCGCCGAGCCCGCGGCGAGCAGTTGCCTTCCGAGCTTTTGGGAGGCTGCATAGCTCGCCGGATCGAGACACTCTGCGTAACGCGCGTCCCTGCGAATGTCGTGGAAATCCGCGCGAAAGTCCGCGAGGTAATCGTCGAACTCAAATGTTTCGGGCTCGCGCCAGTTGATCTCCATCAGCTCCTGCGATTTGTGAAAAGCGATCTCCGCCTGCGCGGTCTCGAGATCGAAGGCGGCATACCACGCCCCGCGCTCCGGGCCATTGAACCGGCTGCCGCCGGGATGGGCGTGCGTGAACGCCGCGTTCACGACATGCGCATATGACACGCCAAACAAGAGCTCGTGAACGCTGATGCCCGGCAGCAGGCCCGCTTCCCCCAGCAGCCGGCCGTTGGTGGCGTCGTCCAGCTCGAACAGGTCATTCAGCTCAGACTCGTCCCGGGCGAGCCGCGCCAGGACGCTCGAATCGTTCGCGCGGGAAGGGATCAGCCGGTGCGTATCATCTTGCCGGATGCGCGTGAGCTTCGGAGTCACCGTCCGCCCCGCCGCGCGTCGAGCAACTGGCGGACGCGTATCAGCGCCGGCAGCCCGCCTCGAATCATGTACGCGAGGGGCGAATCCCCTTCGAACATCGGGTTCGTGTTCGGAAGGCTCACCCAGGCGTCCGCCAGCTTGCGGCTGTACAGGATATTCAGCGCCTTGAAAATCCCGAGGAGCAGCGAGATTCGCGTGAGCTGGTCCTGGTCCAGCGTCTTCTTGTCTCCACGCTTGAGCTGGTAAAACGCGCCGTTCGAGACGCCGCCTAAAAGCTGCCGGGCAGCCTCATCCCGCACCTGCCACGCTTGCGCGAGCCTGAAAAACGCGGGAACCGCCCGGCGGCTGAGGCGCTGCTGGGTCTGCTTGAGCGAAAGGTCCGCGGTGAAACCCGGTGAAAAGCCGGCCAGCGGCTGAAAAAGTGTCGCCATTCGTATTCTCCATTCTTGGAGTAGTATACCTTCTATCTTGGAGACGCCGCAAGCCCGGCCGCGCGGCGCGGCTCAGGCGGGTTTTTCCGGGCGGAGGAGCGGGAAGAGAATCACATCGCGAATCGAGCGGGAGTTGGTGAGGAGCATGGTGAGGCGGTCAATGCCGATGCCTTCGCCTCCCGCCGGCGGCATGCCGTAGCGGAGGGCGCGCACGTAATCTTCATCGATGGCGTGCGCGGCGAGGTCGCCCTTCTCGCGCAGCATCTGCTGGTATTCGAAGCGGTCGCGCTGCTCGCCGGGATCGTTCAGCTCGCTGAAGGCGTTCGCCACCTCCATGCCGCCGATGTAGAGCTCGAAGCGCTCGACGAAATTCGGGTCATCGGCCTTCTGCTTGGCAAGAGGCGAGACCTCAAGCGGATAATCCAGAATAAATACGGGCTGGAGGAGGTGCGGCTCGGCGACCGTCTCGAACAGCTCCGCGAGCGCGGCGCCCGGCGCCGTATCCGCCATCGCCTGCACGGGCTTTTCGGCGGCCGCATTGTACGCCTCGATCCAGCGGAAAACCGCGCGCGGCTCGGCCAGGTCTTCGGGCCGCGGGGCCGGCCCGGCGGCGGAGGGCCAATAGCGCACGATGGCTTCCTTCATCGTCAGACGATTGAACGATTCAAGAGACAGCGCGCGCCCGCTAAACTCGAAGTCCAGCTTGCCAAGGACGGCGAGAGCGATATAGCGCAGGAGCCGCTCGGTGAGCGCCATCATGTCCCGATAGTCCGCATAGGCCTGATAGAACTCCAGCATCGTGAACTCGGGATTGTGCTGGGTTGAGATGCCCTCGTTGCGGAAATTGCGGTTGATCTCGTACACGCGGTCCAGGCCCCCCACCAGGAGGCGCTTCAGATAAAGTTCCGGGGCAACGCGCAGGTAGAGATCGATATCCAACGCGTTGTGGTGCGTGATGAAAGGACGGGCGGCGGCGCCGCCGGCGAGCGGCTGCATCATGGGCGTTTCCACTTCCATGTAGCCCTCGCCGTCGAGAAACTCGCGCGCGGCCCGGATCACGCGCGAGCGGCTCTCGAACACGCGGCGCACTTCCTCATTCACCATCAGGTCGAGGTAACGCTGCCGGTAGCGAACCTCCACGTCCGCGAGCCCGTGCCACTTCTCGGGCAGCGGCAGCAGGCCCTTCGCGAGGAGGTACAGACGTTCCGCGTGGACGGTGAGCTCGCCCGTTCGGGTGCGGAAGAGATAGCCCTCGACCCCGATCACGTCGCCAAGATCAAGGAGTTTGAATAGCTCAAAATCGCGCTCGCCGACGGCGTCGAGCCGGACGTAAATCTGCAGGCGCGCCCCGCCGCCCGCGAGGTGGGCGAAGCCGGCCTTGCCGTGCGGGCGAAGCGCCATGACGCGTCCGGCCGCGCGCACCTGAACCCGCTCGTTGTTAAGCTCCTCGGCCGTGCGTGAAGAGTACTCCGCGGCAACTTGCGGCAGCGTGTGAGTGAACGGAAATTTGCGCGGGTAGCGCTCGAAGCCGAGCTCTGCAATCGCGCGCAGCTTTTTCTGTCTTTGGACGGCCAGATCTAAAGCGTCTTGTTCATCGGCGTGCGCCACGCAACCTCCAACGTCTGGTATTCAGCGAGTTAATCGGGCATTATAACAGGAACCCGAACAGGGGTTGCGGGAAGGGGCGCGAATGCGGCGGCTGTTGAAACCAAAAGGAGTCCGGTTAGAAAAAGCATATGGCTGAGCTCAGTGTGGAAAATAGTTGGGATGAGTCTTTAGCGGGCTCCGGGGTGGAGATTCGCGGGCCGCTCACGCCGCCGACGTCCGCCATTCTCACACCGGCGGCGGTTGCATTTCTGGGCGAGCTGGCGCGCCGGTTCGAGACAAGGCGAGTCGAGCTGCTCGAGCGAAGGGCCGCCCGCCAGGAAGAACTCCGGCAGGGCCGTTTGCCGGATTTTCTGCCGGAGACGTCGGGAGTTCGCGCGGGCGACTGGCGCGCGGCGGCGATACCACGAGACTTGCAGGACCGCCGGGTCGAGATCACCGGGCCCGTCGACCGCAAAATGATCATCAACGCGCTGAATTCGGGCGCCAGTGTCTACATGGCGGATTTCGAGGATTCGAATTCGCCTACGTGGCGCAATAACGTGGAAGGCCAGCTTAACCTTCGCGACGCCGTGCGCGGCAAGATCAGTTATACGAGCCCGGAAGGCAAGGAATACGCGCTGGCGGAGAAATTCGCCACGCTGATGGTGCGCCCGCGGGGCCTGCACCTGGTTGAAAAGCACGTTCTGGTGGACGGGAAACCCATTTCCGGCTCGCTGTTCGATTTCGGGCTCTTCTTGTTTCATAATGCCGCCGCGCTGGCTGCGAAGGGGACCGGACCCTACTTCTACATCCCGAAGCTCGAAAGCCACCGGGAGGCACGGTGGTGGAATGATGTGTTCAACTTCTCGCAGG
>JBOGJW010000028.1:0-2648 GCA_050745245.1 Terriglobia bacterium
CACAGCCCTCTCCCTGGGGGAGAGGGTGCCCGAGGGACGAGGGCGGGTGAGGGCCATGTTTTCCCCAGGCGATCAGATCGATTCCAGCCGCCGCGAGGCGCTGCAAAAAATGCTCGGCCTGGGCGCGGGATTGGCCGCGCCGCTCAGCGCCCTCGCCGCCGAGGCCCGGTCCGCTGGTGCCATTCCGGCTGGCGGGCCCGCCTACCGCCGCATCCTTATCCCCAAAGGAAGCCATCCCGCGGTAAATTCCGCCGCCCAACTGATGGCCGGTAAGCTGGGTCTGGCGGCTACTCAGATCAAGCCTGTTTCACCGCACGCGACGCCCAAGCGAGGAGAGCTGGTTCTTATCGCCGCCCCACCTTCTCGCGCCCAAGCCCGGTTCTTCACATCGCAGCCTGCGGCGCCCAAGTATGACGGCTACATGATCGCCTTCCGCGAAGGCGCCGCGCTGGTTCAGGGCAACCGGCCGCGGTCGCTACTCTACGCCGCCGGCGATTTCCATCTTTGGCGCACCCGCAGCGAGGGAATATTTCTGCGCGAGCCGAGCTTCGCCCTCAGGCTGTCGCATGGAAGCCGCGGTCAGTCGATGGCCGAGGCGGTGGCGCGAACCGGCGCGAACGTGATGCAGGGTGTTCCCGCGGTCGCAACGCTGAAGGATAGCTTCCCGAACGTCTACAACCTGCTCAGCCGCACCGCGCAGGAGCGGCTTGAAAAGCGCCAGGCCGAAATGGCGGCGTTTGGCGCGCGCATTCTGAAGGAGTGCCGCGACGCGGACGTTCCCGTTTACACCTCGATCTATGGAAATAATTTCCAGCGCTGGTCGCCCGAATTATATCGCGCCGTGATACAAGCGTATCCGTCTGCAAAGGGCGTGCCTGAGCCGCACTCGTGGGAGAAAGCTCCCGTGTGCCCCTCCGATCCGATGACGTGGAAGGTCATCAACGCCTACATTCGCGAGCTCATGGAGCGCAGCGGCGCCGACGGCTTTGTGGCGACGTTTTGGGACCAGTACGGGATGTACTGCCACGACCCGCGCTGCCGGAAAGACGGCCTCGACAAATTTCCCAACGAGGTTTACGTCAACGTCAAAAATCTTTACGAGACGCTGCAGCCGATGCGGAAAAAGCTGGTGGTTCGGACCTGGTCTTCCGGCTGCCCGCACTGGCTGGGCGACCAATATGTTCATGCTCCGGGCTACGGCGCTTTCGGCGGCACCGACGAGCAGCTTTGGGGGCGGGTGGTGAAGGAGCTTCCGGCCGAGATCGTTCTTCAGACTAAGGTTTACAACTGCGATTGTGAGCCGGACGCGCCCTTCAGCCCGTTTATCGGGGGCGTGAAGCCGCACACGCAGGTCGCGGAATATCAGATCATCGGCCAGACGCGCGGGCGATTTTATTTTCCTGCCTCGTCGGTGAACTACATCGCGTCCACGATGAAGCGGAGCTACGAGCGTATCGGGTCTGAGGGCGGCGTCAGCCTCGGCTACGGCGCGACGATGCAGCGCGACTTTTCGCTTCCCGATGACATTCTCAACGGCATTAATCTCTACGCGGCGCGCGAGCTCTCCTGGAACATCAACGCCGATCTCGATCAGATCTGGCGCGACTGGGCCGTACCGATCTATGGCGAGCAGGCGGCGCCGCACGTGACCAAGGCGCTCCAGCTCTCCGAAGAAGCCGTGAACGTTACGTTTTCGGTGCTGGGCCTGGGCAGCAGCACGAATTCGGATTTCGTGGGCGATATCGCGCGCAAGGAGACGCTGCTGCGCTACACCAATCGGTACTACTTGCCGCAGTACGTGAAATACCTCGAGCCGACCAAAGAGAACATCGATCTCGTGGCCGTGGAAAAAGAAAAATGCATGAACGGCATCGACGCGATGTTCAGCGAGCTCGATCTGGCGCGGCCGCATTTGACCGTGGCGCAGGCGCAGGAGCTTCAGACGCGGTTCAACTGGCTGAAGGAGTTTGCCATCTGCCGGAAGTATCTGGATATCAGCCTGTGGCGGTATCGCTACTTGCGCCACCTGGCGTCGATGCTCACCACCGACCCCGAGCAGATGAAGCATCTCGCCGAGGCTTTCGACCAGGTTCACGCGCACGCAAAGCTGCTTTTTCAATATGATCCCGGCCAGAAATTCAGTTGCTATAGCGTCACGCTGGGTGATCTGCCGCGCCAGCCGGATCGCGCCATGGGCGACCCGATACCGCTCATCAATGAGCTGTACGAGAAGTCCCGGCTGTGCGTCGAAGAATCGACGGGGCCTGACTATTTGCCGGTGGAATGGCGCAGAACGCTCTCCGAGCCTGCCGCGCCGCCCGCCGCGCTGCGTCGCGAGTCGCCGCGCGTGCCGGAGGGCTTTCACCACGCCATTCAGACGTGGCCAGGGATTGGATGAGGTGCTTGAGTGCGGGCTGGCGCAGACCTGCAGGTCTTGCAATGCAGCAGGCCCACGCAGCCCAGCCCTGTTGTTCGCGTCTTGTGCACCGCGCCAACCAGAATGGCAAACCGGCAATTTTCGAGGAAGGGGAACAAACCATGACAGCGTTGCCGAAAAGACTGGTATCCGTCCTCTGCTTAGGTCTGTTTGCGCTGGGGTTTGGTCTGCCAGCGCGGGCGCAGACGACGCTTGGATCGATTACCGGGAC
>JBOGJW010000029.1:0-5040 GCA_050745245.1 Terriglobia bacterium
GGCGTCATCTAAAGGCCGTAAGCGCCCTCAAGACGTCGTAATGGCCTGCGAGCGCACAAGCAGAACCAGAATGTACCTGAGACAGATCGTGCGGATCGGGTGCCGCTGCTGGGCCCTGCTGGCGTGCATCGTCGTGCTGTTGTCCGCCGGGGCCACGGCGCGGGCGCAGCAGACCCAGCCGTTTTCTCATATCGACGCCGCCGCGCAGTCGCTCCTCAACCAAGCCATCCAGGCGCTGGGCGGGCCCGCCTTTCTCGGCTTCAAAACGCTCAGCACTCAGGGCCGCGCGTTTTCCATTATGGACGGGGTGACGGCAGGCTTCGTGCAGTATCAGAGCGCCTTCGAGTTCCCGGATAAAAGGCGGCTCTCCTACGGGCTGGGCAAAAGCAAGTCAGTCACTCTTATCAACAATGGCGACCAGGGCTGGGAGGTCGACCGCTACGGGCTTATCGAGCAGCCGCCGAAAGAAATCCATGCCTGGCGTCTCGCGAACCGCTACAGCCTCGAGAACCTGCTTCGTCTCCGCGTCCGCGAGCCCGGTACGCTCATCCAAGCCGGCGGCGAGGATTTCGTCAACAATTTACCCGCCAAGATCATTGATATTGTCGACTCGCGCCAGGTGGAGGTGAAGGTGTATCTGAGCGAAGAAACTCACCTGCCGATTCGAATCACCTACCGCTTGATGGACCCGAGCACGCACGAGTGGGACGACTACGCCGATGTCTACGCCAGCTATCGCGAGGCGCAGGACGTCCAAACCGCGATGCACCTTGTGCGGTACCACAACGGCGAGCGAGTGGCCGAGACCTTCCGAACCCAGGCGCGCTACAACCAGACGTATGCCTCCGGTTATTTCCAGGCCGGCCCTTGACCGGATCCTGAAAACCCCTCTCAATCCTCCAGCCGGGGTAGCGCAGCGCGGCCTTGCGGCCGCAACCAAACGCCATTTACAGTCATTCCCGCGAAGCTTGTCCTCCGCGCAGGCGGGGGAGCGGGAATCCACTTAACTAATGGACCCCCGCTTTCGCGGGGGTGGCGGCGGGCCGCGAGCACCCAAAATGTTTGCTAAAAAACAAGAATTTACGGTATTGCACTGCAGAGTCTCTGCCTCTGAGACTCTGCGGTTTTTCTTCGCAACCGGACACATGAGCAGACTTTCCAAAAACGGCAAACTCTGGGCTACCCCGCGCTCCCAGGAAAGACTTGAAACCGGACGCCGTGCGCGTCCGTCTTTATCTATGGCTGTAACGATGCTACAGCGGAGACAAATTTGGAACTTTAGCCTGCCGCCCGTGCAATCAATAGCTGTGCCTGTTCATATAAACCCGACGCGTATGATTGCGGCCTGCGGGCGGCGTTTCGCTGCTTGCCTTCTGCTTACGGCCTTACTGTTGCTGGCGAGTGGCGGCGTGCGGGCGCAATCCGGAGTCGCCATCAGCGGGCACATCGCGGGGCCTGGCGGTGTGGCGGTGCCTGGGGCGAGGATAATCCTGTTTAACACCCAGACGCGCCAGCGCAAGGAGACTTGGTCCGACAGCGCGGGCAACTACACATTCGCGAATGTCCCCCCGGGCCAGTACCGGCTGGTGGTGATGCTGGTGGGCTTCCGTCCCCAGATTCTCGGGCCGATACAGGTCGCGGCCGGAAAATCAGAGAAGTTAGACGCCTCACTCGCCCTGGCCCAGCCCGGCGAATCCTCCGGGTTCGGCGGCTTCCGCGGCCGCGCTGGAACAGGCGCGAGCCGGGGAGCGCAGATGGGTCGGGCCGCCGGGGGCGGACGGAATGGCACTCAGGCCAATGCAGGCGCCGCGGGCGCTGCCACCCTTTCTGGGGAGCTCGGCGACTTAAGCGGCGAAGGTGGATTGGCCGGCGAAGGCGGAGCCGGGGCGGGCCTGCGGTTCTCTTCGGACGAGGCGGCCGGAGCTTCTCAACAAGCCGTGCCGGGGGGAAGCGAAGAAGCGGACCTCGGCGGGGGCGCGGCCGGCTCGGAAAACTCATTTCTGCTGACCGGCAACGTGGTGAACGCCACAGCGCCCGCTGAGCGGCACGGCGGCAGGCGATTTCTCATGTTCGCAGACGGCCCTGGCGGAGGTGGCCCTGTCACCGTAAGCGGCCCAGGTGGGGGTCCCCCGGGGGCGCCTTTCGGCGGGGGTGGGGGCGGCCAGGTCTTCTTTTTCGGTGCGGGCCGGCGCCCGCGGGTGAACCGCTTGCGCGGTAATCTCTTTGATAACTATTCAAATTCCGCGCTGAATGCGCGTCCTTACCCGTTGAACACTCCTTCGCAGCCGCAGATTCCTTACTACAGCGAGCAGATCGGCGGATCGCTTGGCGGCCCGCTCACGATTCCGCGCATTTACAAGAACGGCGCCAATAAGACGAGCTTCTTCCTCCATTTCAATATGTCGCGCGCCAAGAGCCCCTGGAACCTGTTTGACACGGTGCCCACGGAAGCCCAGCGCGCCGGGGACTTCTCGAGCACGCTGATTCAATCCGGGGCGCTGGCCGGAACTACTCCTACAATCTATGAGCCCTCGAATTCGCCGGGCCCGCGCACGCCGTTCCCCGGCAATGTGATACCGAGCACGATGATCAACCCCGCGGCGAAGGGCCTGCTCGCCTACGTTCCGCTGCCAAACCTGCCGGGCGAGTATCAAAACTTGCACCTGCAAGGCTCGTTGCCCTCCCGCAATTATGTGGTGATGGGACACGTGGGCCAGCAGTTTTCCGCCAAGGACAACCTGGCGGTGATGTACTTCTACACTTCATCATTGCGCGATAGCATCAACAATTTCCCGGCGCTCACGTCCACCGCTTCAGGCCGCAATCAGAACGTGAACGTGCTCGAATCCCACACCTTCAGCCCGCACGTTGTGAACATGCTCACCGCCAATTTCAACCGCTCGCGGAACGATGTCCTGAACCCGTTTGCATTCCAGCAAAATATTGCCGGCGAGCTAGGTATCCAGGGGATTTCACAGAACCCGATGGACTGGGGCATCCCCGCCATCAACTTCACCAACTTCACGGGCCTCAACGATACAATTCCGTCGCTCACACGCAACCAGACGTTCCGCTTTTCGGACTTCCTCATCGTTAATCGCGGCAATCACAACCTGCACGTGGGTGGCGAGTTCCGTAAAGTCCAGTTGAACAGCGTTACCGATCCTGATGCGCGCGGCACGTTCAGTTTCACCGGCTACACGACGAGCGATTTCACTCCCGCCGGAACCCCGGTGAACGGCACCGGGTATGACTTTGCCGATTTCCTTTTGGGGCGACCGCAGACCACCGCCGAGCGCTTCGGCACCAGCGCCAATTACCTGCGCTCCTCTGCCTACGACGCCTTCGGCAACGACGACTGGCGGGTTCTCCAGCACCTGACGCTCGATATGGGCCTGCGCTGGGAATACGACGCGCCATTTACTGAGAAATACGGGCACCTCTCCGACCTCGCGCTGGCGCCAGGCTTCGCGGTGACTGGCGTGGTGACGGGAGTGAATCCGGACTCGCTGCCGCCCTCGCTGCTTCGCGGGCACCCGGATAATGTTGCGCCCCGCTTCGGGCTGGCCTACCGGCCCTGGATCGCTCACAGCCTCGTCGTGCGCGCCGGCTACGGCATTTTTTATGACGAATCGATCTATTCCATGATCGTGAACAACATGGTCAGCCAGCCTCCCTTCGCTACGACGAATACTCTGGTTGTCAGTCCCGCGCTTCCGCTGACCCTGCAGAATGGATTCCCCGCCGTGGGCTCAAACGTGACGCGAAACACCTACGCCGTTGATCCCAATTTCCTCACGCCCTACGCGCAGAGCTGGAACGTGATGCTCGAGCAGGACCTCGGCCAGAATTTCGTGCTCTCCGCCGCATACATCGGCACGCACGGCACGCATCTGAACCTGCTGCTTGCGCCAAACGTTTCGACGACCGGCGGCCAGGGGCAGACGCTGGTGAGCAACGCCCAGCCGTTTATCTATGACACGTCGGGCGCGGCTTCCAATTACAACGGTCTCAGAATCGGCCTGCGCCGGTTTTCCCACAATGGGTTTATGTTCTTCGCCAACTACACCTATTCGAAGTCCATGGACGACGCTGCCAGCGTGGGCGGCACGAGCAGCACTCGGGGCATGAGGGTCATCCTCGGCGGGTTGGGCGGCGCGGGCAGCAGTAACACGGCGGGCGGGAGCAGCCTGGGCGCGGTGGTGCAAAACCCGTTTGACTTGCACGATGAGTGGGGGCTCTCTAGTTTCAATCCGACGCACAGCCTCCGCTTTTTCACCCGGTATCAACTGCCCTTCGGAGATCGCAAGCACTTCCTGAGCCACGGCGGCACGTTGTCAAAAATCCTGGGCAACTGGTCCGTCAGCGACATCACGAGTTTCAGTTCCGGCCTGCCGTACACGGCGTTTCTTTCCGGCAACCTCAGCAACAACGTGAACGGCGCCGCGCCGTTCAACAACCTCCGCGCCAACGCCACCGGGCAGCCGGTGCTGCCTTCGAGTTTTGTGCAAACGCCGCTGCTCTTCTTCAACCCGGCGGCTTTCACGCTGCCCGCGCCGGGCGAGTACGGTGACGCCGGGCGGAATACGATCCCGGGACCGTCGAACCTGAATTTCACCACGTCGATTGACCGGCTCATCTTTTTATCAAGCGATAAGAGTCACTCGCTGGATTTCCGCATCTCAGCCAGTAACATTTTTAACCTGGTCAACTTTAGCGGCCTGGCGACGACGGTGAACGGCAGCGGGTTTGGGCGCGTGACCGGAGTAAACGCGATGCGAAGCCTGAATTTTTCGGTGAGGTACAGGTTTTAGCAGGAGACTGAAAGCCTGTCATTCTGAGGAGGTCGCCGCGGCGACCGACGAAGAATCCCCGTATTTGCCTGGGCATGGAAATACCGGGATTCTTCGCGGAGTTTACCCTGAGTGCCTTCGCTGCGCTCAGGGCCGTTCGCAGCGGAAGTGCGAACGGGCTCAGAATGACAGGACCGAGGACGTCAAGTGCAAGGACTAAAAATAAATCTCGCTTTGGCAGTGGCGC
>JBOGJW010000030.1:0-4989 GCA_050745245.1 Terriglobia bacterium
CTGCTCCGCTGCGCGATCTTTTGGCCGAGCGCGGCGCTCAGCCCGTCGAGCTTCCCGCGATTGAAATGCGCGAGCCGGATTCCTGGAGCGCGGTGGATGCTGCCGCAGAGCGGCTGAGCGAGTTTGATTTCCTGCTCTTCACGTCCGCTAACGGCGTGCGCAGGTTTATGGCGCGGCTGCGAGCAGGCGGGCGGGACGCGCGCGACCTGAAGGGAATCGCAATCGGAGCGATTGGCCCGGGCACAGCGGCGGAGCTTGAAAAAAATGGTGTGCGCGCCGACTTTGTGCCGGCGGAGTATCGAGCCGAAGGGCTCCTGGAAGCGCTGAACCAGCGCCGGCTTGAGGGAAAGGCGGTCCTGATCCCGCGCGCGCGGGAAGCGCGGGACCTGCTGCCTAACGTGCTGCGCGAGCGCGGCGCCCGGGTTGAGGTCGTGGAGACTTACCGCGTCGTCCCACCCCGGTACACTCCGGAGGACCTCGAAGCGCTGCTCATTCCTCCGCCGAGCGTGATCACATTTACCAGCTCCTCTACAGCAAAGAATTTCGCGGAGTTTCCGATTTCTGCTCAGTTGCGCGAACGGCTGGCCGGAGTCAAAATAGCCTCCATCGGGCCGGTTACCTCAGGCACTTTACGCGACCTGGGCATGAGCGTGGACATCGAAGCGAACGTATCGACCATTCCGGGGCTGGTGGAGGCAATTGAGAGGCATTTCGGATTTCAAATTTAAGATTTAAAATAATTTCAAATTTGAGATTTCCAGAGGGAGCATTAGCGAACATTTGCCGTCTGTACCACCTGACATCAAGCCGTGAGAAGGTTGCTGAAAAAGGTAGCGGCGGCTTTATGCCGCCATACTACCGCTGACAATACAGGATTAATGGCGATGTAAAATAGCCTCTACGCCCTTTGGGAGCGGATGCCCGACAGAGGCGAACGCGGAGAAGCGAGGGTCACATGAAATCGTGTTCACATCTTAACCAAATCCGGGAAGTGACGCCGAGCGCTCGCGGCTGCGAGGAGTGCCTGAAAACGGGAGATCGTTGGGTGCACCTGCGGCTGTGCCTGGAGTGCGGACACGTCGGGTGTTGCGACTCGTCGAAAAATAAGCATGCAACGAAGCACTTTCACCAGACGCAGCATCCGATCATGCGCTCGTTTGAGCCGGGTGAGAATTGGGGCTGGTGCTACGTCGATCAGCTCGAGCTGGATCTTGCTTAACAGGTTCATTCGGAGGTGTGACTTATGGACAGACATTCCCACTCCGCCCGGCAGCTCTCACGGATCGATTCACGCAATCAATTATGGCCCGCATTGCCCCTCGAAGAATGGGAGGACACCTGCCGCACGCTGCACATGTGGACGCAGATCGCCGGGAAAGTCCGCCTGCACCTCGCGCCGCTTCAGAACCACTGGTGGAACACAGCGCTCTACGTGACCACTCGCGGCCTGACGACCTCACCCATTCCTTACCGCGGAGAGGCGCTTGAAATACAGTTCGACTTCATCCAGCACCGCTGCGAGATCGGGACTTCTTACGGAGCATCGCGCAGCCTGGCTCTGGCGCCCAAATCGGTTGCGGCCTTTTACCAGGAGTTTATGTCCGCGTTGCACAGCGCCGGAATTGAGGTCGAGATTGATCCAAAACCGCAAGAAGTGCCGGAGCCGATTCCGTTCGATCAAGACGAAATTCACCGGTCCTACGATCCTGATTACGCCAAGCGTTTTTGGCGGATTTTGCTATCAGTCGACTTGGTGCTGCAAGAGTTCCGGGCGCGATTCATCGGGAAGTCGAGCCCCGTGCATTTCTTCTGGGGAAGCTTTGATCTGGCGTGTACACGCTTCAGCGGACGGATGGCTCCTCCACGGAAAGGCATAATCACTTCCGAGGCTTATTCCCACGAATGTAGCAGCGTCGGTTGGTGGCCGGGCGGCGGGGACGTGAAGGGCCCCGCCTTTTACGCGTACACCGCGCCAGAGCCCGCCGGCTTCGCCGGGCAGCGCGTCCGGCCGAAGAGCGCCTTTTATGATCCGCAGATTCGGGAGTTTCTGCTGATGTACGACGGGGTGCGGAGCGCCAGCTCGCCCGGCGATGAGATCCTCGCCTTCGCGCAGAGTGCGTATGAAGCAGGGGCCAATCTTGCCGGATGGGACCGGCAGTCTCTGGAGAGAAGAAAGATCGCTTGAGCTTTTGTCACGCAGCAGAGCTGGTTCTCTTTGCCACGTTGTTGTGATAAGCGAAAAATGCGCGATACAGCGTCTTTGGCAGCGGAACCCGGGAATCTAAGAGGGGTTTCAGCGGCATAAGGACAGGAACCAGCCGGCGAGTCAGTTGCATTTGCGCGCGGTATTTTCGAGATCTTTTGCGCCGCTTCTGAGCGGCAAAATAAGCCTTGCCCGCTTCAGTGGTCTGAAAAATCTCAAGCGATGGCGCGATTTTTTTTGAAAATTGGCAGGCTTCCGCAAATGAAACGCGCTTGTAGTGATAGCCAATCGCGCGCGGGTTATACAACATCACGAGACCCTTGTTGATCAGCCGGTAGCCAAGCTCCCAGTCTTCACACCCCCAGCTTCGGAAACTCTCGTTAAACCCGCCATTCTGCCGCAGGAATTCGAGCCGAAGGCTCGTGTTATTAAAGTAGCATCCCATGAAGGTCACCTTCTTCCCTGCGGTCATACGGCCGTAGCCGAACTGCGGGCCCTCCGAGATGATGTGCTTCATAAACGGCGTCGGACGGACTTCTGGCGACCACGGCACATAGCCCATGACGCCTGTAAAAGGCTCCGGATGTTTTTCATGCCAGGCAAGGTGCTCCTCGACAAGATTGGGAGCCGGGATGACATCGTCATCCCCGAAAAGAATGAGGCCGCTTCCCGCCTCGCGAACGCCACGATTCCGCGCCGCGGCTAAGCCACGGTGCGCCTGGCAGAGGTGCCGGATTGGAAAAGGAGATGCCGCCGCGCATTGCAAAACCAGTTCTCCCGTGCCATCGGTCGAGCCATCGTCAATGACGAGGATTTCGGAGATCGCCTCCCGGCGCGTCTGTTGGACGTAAGCCTCGATCGCTCTCTTCACAATTGCTCTGCGGTTATGGGTTGGAATGATGACGGTTATATTTTCGGCTGGCATAATGCACTCGCAATTTAGATTGAGGTAGCGCAGCGACAACTCCGCGCTGCCTCGCTTTTCACAACCTGTTAATGGAGATTCCAGCGCTCGATCTTTTGCCAGGACTGAGGGTTGGTCCAGAGGTCGCGCAGCTTTTGCCAGTAGCGCATGCGGGCCACATCGGCATCGACGCCGCTCGGGAAGCCCTTGCCCTCCACGGCAAATGACATTGGGGGCTGTTCGGGCAACTGACTGCCATACGGATACGAGTCCGCGAGGTGCAGAGCAGCCCAATCCCAATAAGCCGCGGCCAGCCGCGCTGCTTCCGCCTGATGAGCGCCCGTCCACTCCGGGTAGGCGTTCACAAATTCAGCCGGCGGATCAACCTTGAGCCGCATCACCGGGCGGCTCATCAGATAGGCAAACAGCACGGTCGGGAGCAGGGCCACGAGCGCCAGAACGACTTTGCCGGCGAGTGAGCCGCGCGCCGGCCCAGGCGCAATCCCGGCGCTCGCCGCTCGCAGCCGCTCCATGCTGGCTCGCGAGATTTCATCAATCTGCGCCTGCGCGGAGCTTCGTATCTTGCGGATCGATTCGCCGATGTCCTTTTCCGTCTCTTTCCGGCTCTCCGCGGCCGCATCTTTAAGCGCCTGGCACAACTGGCTCCGGGACTGCTCGATCGTTGATTCGCGCAGAGCGGAAAGATCGCCCTCCGTCTGCTGAACCAACTGGCGGCCTAAGTCGCCGGCAATGCCGGAGACCGAAGCGCGGACCTCCTCTTTCGCCTTCTCAGCCGCGCCTCGCGTCTTGTTTTGCACCTCCGCCTCTGCTTTTTCAATCAGCCCGGCTGAGACGCGGGGGAATTCCTGCGCGGCGTCCTCCACGGCTTTTTGCTTCATCGCCTCGACCGAGTCGCTCAGGCGGGCGCGGAAATCTTCCAGATGGCCGTCGAGCTGGCTCTGGAGGTCTTCGGCGCCGCGCGCGGAGAATTCCATAAGCCGCGTCTGGATGCTGTCCAGATTCAGCTCAGCCTGCGACTGGAACTTCTGCTGCTCAGCTTCGAGGCGCGCAAGGGCCGCGCTGGCGCTGTGAGCGATCGCCGACTGCGCCTGCTCTTCCACATTTCGCACCGCTTCGCTCGCCGCCCTTTCCGCGGCGGCCGCCGCAATCTCGCGCCATTCGCCGGACGAGGCCTCTCCAAGCTTTCGCAATTGCTGCTCCGCGTCCTGAAGCAGCGCCGCGCCCGATTGCCGCAGCCCGGAAACGATACGCTCGCTCGTTTCGGCCGCTGTTTGGGAAGCCAACTGGACGGACTCGTCAATCGAGCTCTTTGCATTGTTCAGCGCCGCCTCGGCGGCGGCTTTCAGGTCCGCACCGAAAGCGCTGGCGCAGTCTCCTGTGAGCGCGGCAAGCTGCGCCCGGATATCACTGGCCAACTGCTCTCCGCTTCGATGGAGCTCGCCCCGCAACGCTTCGGCGGTCTCCGTGGCGCGGCGGCGAAACTCGTCGGAAGCGTCTTCAAGCACTTTCGCCGTGATCCGGGGAAGTTCATAGGCGATCTGCCGCGCGGCTTTCAGCTTGAAAAGGCGGAGCGTCTGCTCAAGCTTGTCCTCAAAATCCCCTTGTGTTCCATCCGGCGGGCGCTCAGCGAGCTCCGAGTTTATGTTCTGCAGGGGCATCTCAGAGGCGTTTCGTGAAGCTGCGGAAGTGCGCTTATGTGAAGTCATGACGTGCCTCTTGCGAGCGCGAAGCGCCCCACGGAAGCGCGGCCACGCCTTCGCTCCATTCAAGGCGGGTTCTGGCCGCAGGCCTGCGCTGGATAGAAGCCCGCGCTGCCACTTCGATGCGGCGGCTTTCGCGGCCTCCTACATAACATCGGCAG
>JBOGJW010000031.1:0-7518 GCA_050745245.1 Terriglobia bacterium
GAGCGCAGCTACTTCGTGCGACGGAATTCCGTACGCCAGCGCCCAGAAGTTTGCGGACCGCCGGGAAAGCCGGCGCTCATCCGAGATGACTCGCTTGATCGCTTCTTCGCGGAATGTTTCCCTGAGCCACGCGACGGCTTCCCGGTCACCGTACTCCAGGACGCGGGCAATGCTGTACTCCGGAAAGGCTGCCGGACGGAACGTGTCGAGGTTTACATCCCAGAACAGAGACCGTAAGTTGCTGGGGACCACGCACTGATATTACCGGGCGTGCCTACATGGGTCAAGAGTTCGCCCGGAGCGCCAACGAACGCCTGATCAGGAAGTAGTGACCCCCGTCCGCTCTGCCGAACGCGCGACCCCGGATTGTAGTACAACGACTCCTGACGGCTTAGCAGAAGCCATGAGCCATTATAATCGTCAAGAAGAAACGCTGATGCAGAAAATCACCCCAAGCCTGTGGTTCCGCGGTAGCGTCGAAGAGGGCTTATGATTCCTGAAATCCCGTGGCAAGCGGCGGCGAAGCCGGCGGCCGCCTGGCTACTGAGGCGTCTGCCGGGCTTCATTTTGCGCAAGCGCTATAACGCCGAAGCCCTGGAAGCCGACATCAAGCTTCGGCTGCTGGCCGAGTCGGGGGCCACACTTAAACGTCCCAGAGAGCTGGTGGCGCCATCGATCGAGTTTCAGGGCGAGGCATTTAATATGTCAGCTTATCTGGACGTGAGCGTGACAGCGGTACGCTCCTTCCTCAGCTCTCCCCCAGAGAAACGAGGGAACGTTTTTGCGGAGTGCGATGATTGGAGCGGCTTTCGGCTCCCTCGCGGCTCCTCCAGGCCTTTTGTGGTCACGTATTGGCTAAACCAGTTTCAGATGACCTTAGTTTCCTCATGTTCAGATGACCTTAGTTTCCTCATGTATTGAAAGGAACATTCCGCTGCACGTCTACATCTCTCTGGGCGCTCGCAGCCGGGTCGCGGTGGTGCGGCCGTTCAAAGAATTCTGCATCTCCAAACCTTCCACAAGGTAGGGGATGAGCGGAGATAACGCACCCCAATTTTCCGCTCGGCGTTGTTCGAGATTCGAGTAAGCAAGTTGGCGGGACGGAGTGGCAGAAAGTAAACAAACCATCGACGTCCTTTGGGAAGGGGTACCCACGGCACGGGTTCTGTGCCGTGGGCCTTTCTAAAAACCCGCGGGACAAAAGGCGTCCCGCGGCTACCCGGGCTGTAACGCCGTCGGGATACCGGCGCTACAGGGGCCGCCAGCCGTTATAATCAACGGGATGGCAGAACAAACTCAACTCATCGACGCCCTTTGGGAAGCGGAAACCGCTGCCGTGCGGCCCATGTTCGCGGGCCGGCCGCTGTTTGAAATAAAGTACCGTGGCGTCGCCCTCACCACGCCTTTCACGGAGCTGAGCACGAACATGGATGAAGCCGCGCCTCGCTGGGAAAATTCCCCCAAAGACGTGGAGGTGGCGGTGATCTCCGCGCAGCCCGTTGATTGCCAGCCCAAGCGCCTTGTTTTCCAGCCCGCGTGGATCCGCGTCGTAAGCTCGGTTCTCGACCGCTACTACATCGATCTCAGCGGCACATTCGACGAGTACCTGAAGAAGTTCAGCGCCAAAGAGCGTTATAACCTGCTAAGCCGCGTGAAAAGATTCAAGGAGCTTTCGGGCGGCGAGCTCAAATGGGGGGAATACCTTGGCGCGGCCGCCATGAGCGAGTTTTACGATGTCGCGGCCGGCGTCTCCAGAAAGTCGTGGCATGAAATAAATGGCGGACCAGGCTTTTCCGGCACGATTCCTCGGCAGCAGGCGCTTGCGCTCGCTGGCGAAGCCCGGGCGCGAGGCTATGCGCTGTTTCAGCACGACTCGGCAGTGGCGTTCATCTACTGCCGGGCATTTAACACCCAGATGCTCGTCCACACCTATACGTCCTATGAGGAGGAATTCCGCCGCTACGCGCCGGGCATGGTGCTGAACTATCTGATGCTGGAGCGGCTGTTCGCCGAGGGGAAGTACAAGTATCTGGACTTCAGCCTGGGCGTGCTGCCGTATAAGGCGTTCTTTGCCACCCACTCGAAGCCGTGCGTGGAAGTGCTGTATTTCCGCCGCACCATCAGGAATGCGACGCTGCTAGCAGCCCAAGCCGCGCTGGCCAGCCTCTCGGTCGCGGGCGGGCAATGGATCGACAAGGTGAAGCTCAAGCGGAGACTCAAAGCGCTGCTGATGGGAGAGCACGCGCGCCCCGGGCAGGTGTAGCGCGGGGCCGCATGGATTTGCGACCCCGGCGATCCTCTCACTTCACGCAAGGCAGGTCTTGCCGCAAGCTATGCCGGCCAGAGGCCCGCGCTCCCACGCGCCGCGAATGCCTCGGGCGCTTCCGCCTTGACGCGGAGCACGACATTCGGGCCGGCAAATCCCTTGATCGTGCCCTCGGGGAGAGGGCGTCCTTCATCGTCCAGCACGCCGGGAACAGCAAATTCGCTGATCCCAAGGCGGCGCAGCCGCTGGTGTTCGAGGTAGAAGCCAAGGCGCAAAATTCCCTCCAGCGCCGCGCTCACGCCCTGCGGCCGCCGGCCGGCGAGATAATAAATCAGCCCGCGCGCCCCTGCTCGAAGCGTTTGCCTGGCGTAGTAAATCCCGAACTTCCACCGGGGAGTCGAAGGGTTCGGGATGGGTACGTAATGCGCCTGCGAGCGCCCGGCCCGCAAAAATCGATCGACGAAAAACCCCCGCGTGAGACGGGAAGCCGAGAGGCGGTGCTGGATCAAGATCTGGGGCGAGTAGAAAATCGTAAAGCCAGCTTTCATGACCCGTCGGCTGAACTCCACGTCCTCTGCCATTCCGCCCGGCTCGCCGGCCCCGGCACCGAGGTCCGGCCGGAACCCTCCCGTTTTCGCAAAGACCGCTCTGCGCAAGATCATGTCCGACCCGCTCAGCCACGCCCGGTTCGAGGGCATCGCGTATAGCTTGTCTCCGAAGTCCACGTTACCCATGGCGTTGATCAGGTCATTTCCGAGCCAACCGGGCCGCTTTCCCTCGAATTGAGCGAGCTGTCGCCCCTCAACCGCCTGAATTTGCGGATCGCCGAACACTTCCCGAATGCCCTCCAGGTATCCCGCATCGCAAAGGCAGTCGTCATCCGTGAGGCTCAGGATGTCGCCGCGCGCCGCGCGAATGCCATCGTTCAGAGCGCTGCTCTTACCGGCGCCATGCTGCGCCAGCGGGCTGAAGCGTGACGGAAATTTGCGGGCGTATTCGCTCGCAATTTCCCCGGTCGGCCGGTCCGGCGGATAGTAGACCAGGAGGCATTCCCAGTCTGGCGCACGCAGGTTCCTGGGCGTGAAGAGCGAATCCAGCGTCTCGCGCAGGCTCGGGCCGCGATCACGCGAGCAGATAATCACGCTGATTGTGAGACGGGTTTCGGGCATCTTTCTCTTGTTGCTGACGAATGAAGCCACTCAATGGTTACGAAAAATCCTGCAAACTGTGTTTAAGAGGCGTCAAGCAGCCTCTTAATCTTGTCCGTGCACGCTTCAATGCTGAAGCTTTCCACGGCCTTCTGCCGCGCGCGCGCGCTTGCCTCGCGCCGCTTCGATTCGTGTTCCAGGACGTACCGGAGCATTCGCGCCAGCGCCGAGGACGAGCCGGGGTCGATGAGCCATCCATCCATGCCGTGCGAGATGATTTCGGCAGGGCCTCCGTTGTTCGGAGCGATGCACGGCAGTCCCGAAGCCATCGCTTCGATCAATGCGATTCCGAACCCTTCGCCCTCCTTGCACAATACGAAAACATCCGCCTCATGGTGATACGGCCGGATGTCGTCCACGAAGCCGAGAAAGAGGACGTCCTCAGTCAGCCCTTTTTCTTCCACCCGGCGCCGCAGATTCTCCTCCTCGGGACCCCTTCCGACGATCCAGCATTTCAGGCGCACGCCCTCGGCGCGAAGCTGAGCTACCGCGTCGATCAGCAGATTGATCCGCTTTGTGGGATCGAGGCGCGCGAGCGAGAGCACTACCTTCTCGCCGGGCCCAATGCCCAGCCGCGTTCGCTGAATCACCGGCCGCTCCCGCGGCGGCGAGAAGTGCTTCACATCAACACCGTTCCATATGGTGAGCGATCTTCTTCCTACATTCCTCCCGTACTCGCGCGCGAGGCTGCTCCGGATGGCGTTGCTCACGCACACCACCGTATCCGAAAACCGCCAGGTGAGCCTTCGCTCGAGATCATGCCGCGTCCGCCAGCCGGCCAGCCTCCGGACGACGCCACGCGCGCTATTCACCGGCGCCCGAGGTACCCGCGTCGCCAGGTCGTGCTGATAATCGATCACGCGGCCCGCACCCGAAAACCATGCCGCCGGGAAGGCGTACCAAGGAAAATCCGCCACGTCTCCGCTCTCAAAGACGATCACGTCGGGACGCAGCTCACGGAAGGTTCGCCAGTAATCCTGAAAGCGCGTACGGTTGAGCCCCGAGATGATTTTCACGTTGCGCCCCCGGTCCGCGGCGAGGGTGTCCTCGTAGGCGTACCGGCCGAAGCAGAGCACAATGGGCTCGAACTTTGCGGGCTCGAGCCGCGTAATCAGGTCCAGCATATGCTTCTCGACTCCGCCAAACGCCGAGCCGTGATTCACGAACACTACTCTAATCCACGCCCCCGCCTTTTGGCGCCCCGCGCGCCATATGGCCGTGCCGTTACCTGCTACCTGCGATAATTGCGGAACCCTTCAGGAGGACCGTTGTGGAACCGGCTGAGGACCCGCGCGGAGCAGCATGCTCCGCCTCGTCTTTAGAATTGCCCCGGTATAGCCCCAGTTCTTGTAAAGACACATGCGATGGTAAAACGCATCGCGCGAATTACCGGTGATCATGCGCCAGCAAGCCTTGAGCGAGTTTTGCAGCAGCCACCGGTACTTCCAACGTGCAATGCCCGCGAGGCGCGGCCCACTCTCGGGAAAGAGCATGTCCATCTGGCAGCAGGTGATTCCGTAATTATAAAAGAAACGCGACATCGACTCCTTGGTGAAACGCCGCGTGTCCGGCGCGTGGTAGAGCAGCGCCTGAGGATAGTAAACCACCGTTTCGCCCTTGTGCTGGAGGCGCAGCACCAGCTCGCTATCCTCTCCTCCGCCGAGCCTGTTGCCAAACCGGCCGATGTCGGTCCTGAAGCCGCCATTCCTCTCCAGCGCGCTTCTCCGGAAGCCGCAGTTGCCGCCGGTTGCCAGCATATGTTTACTTCGATCCGACTCATTCGAGATGAGCGTTTCGGCTCCCAAGTCAAAAACCGACAGCGGAGCAAGCATTCTTTCATCCCACCAGGACGGCAGCTTTTGCCGCGGGTCGGCCAGCACGGGTCCTCCAACGCAGGCCGCCTGAAAATCCTCGAAGGCCTTTTTCATTTGCAGGAGCCATGGACTGGGAATCACCATGTCATCGTCGATGAAGGTGAGAATCTCACCTGCCGACTCGCGGATTCCGCGGTTTCGCGCGTATGACGCGCCCTGCGCTCGCTCAAAGACGTAACGTACTTTCACCCTTGAAACGGAGGCGAACGATTCAGTCACCTGCCGCGTGTCGCCGGTCGAATTATTATCAACAACGATCACCTCGCACGCCAGGCTCTCAACTCCCTCTAATCCGGCAAGCTGCTGCAAGGTCTCCGCGAGGGAGGCGGCGCGGTTGTAAGTGGGTATGACTATGCTGATTTCCATCTCTTCCCCAAAAGCATGCGGCCGCCTTCCAGTATCCCTCCGGCCGCTCTCCAGGCTTGACACTCACGGCGGAAGCGGCGCTTTTCGTCGAGCGTAAACGGCCATTTCACAGAGTTCTGCACGAGAGCTCCGAACAAGAAGCGTGGAATTCCAAAGTAAAGCACGGTCTCTGGAGGCCAGATTCGCGCCCACATCATCGCTCTGCCGGTGTCGTAAAACCATTTGCGGAAGTACGCCTTGTTCAGCTTTTCGGGTTCCACCGGATGGTAGACGACGGCCGCCGGCGCGTACATGATCTTCTCTCCGTGCCGGTTGAGGCGAGCGCCAAACTCGTCATCCTCGTATCCTCCGCGAGCCTTCCCGTCCGGCCCCGTCTCGACTTGAAACAGCCCATATTTTTCGAACGACTCACGCTTGAAAGCTCCATTCGCGCCGTGTGCAAAATTGATCTCCCGCGGCTTCTCCCCGATGTCAAAATGTCCGACCGCCTGCTGCCCGTCCATCTGCAGCCACGGAGGCGCCGCGTGACTCCACACCGGAATGATTTTCCCGCCCACCCCGATGCAGCCCCAGCCGTCGAGCGCCTGCTTCAGGCTCACCAGCCAATTGCGATCGAAAGTGACGTCGTCATCGGCGAACGCGATAATCCCTCCTCGCGCCTCGCGGATGCCCGTGTTTAGCGCATACGACTTTCCCTGGCGTTTCTCGAAAAGGTACAGCACGTTGAGACCGGAGGCGGCGGCAAACTGCTCGACCACCTCGCGCGTGGAATCGGTCGAGTTGTTATCCACCACCAGGATCTCCCAGCGTAGTGACGCCGGCAGGGCGAGATTCTGAATACTTCCCAGGGTAGTCTCCAGGCTCGCTGCGCGGTTGAACGTGCAGATGATGAGTGTGATGTCCATTTGCGGCGATTCGGGGGACAAATGGCCAAATTTACTGGCTCCGACGCCCAGTCATAATGATAATGCCACGAATCCAATCCGGCACGCGGCTGAAGGCCCGCAGTCTGGGTCGTTGCGGCTCGGCCGCACTGCGCCGCTCATCAGCATCCTGAGACGCTCCAAGGCAGTTCGATGTTCATGATTCACCCGCCGATTCAACCAAAGGACGTGTCATCCTGCGCCCGTTCGCTCCGCATCGAACGGTTCTGAGCCGATTCACTCCTCTTCGAATCGCTCTGAGCGCAGCGAAGGAGTTCAGGGTAAACTCCGCGAAGGACCTGCTTGTGTTTGAAGTCAGACGAAGCAGGTTCTTCGCTCTCAAGTGACTGAAAAAGCGGGCCCGCGCTACCGCCGCAGAGACCTGTTTGTTGATTCTAAAGGCTTGCCAGGCTTCGTTCCGGCGATTTTTTATATTTTCGCATAGTCCCGCCCTCCCGGCGGCGTACGCCGGCAGAATACCGGCGCTACGATCCGCCTTGCCGAGCGTAGCAGGAGCGCCTGAGGACATGGAGACAGGTGAGCCACCGTCCCGGCACGCCGGGTCAAGGCAAAAAAGGAACTTGACGCGAGCTGGCTTGGTCCGCCATGGTGCAAACAGATGATGCCTCCGACAGGTAAGCCGTATTGTCACTGGTGCTGTTGTTCGTCAAAGCCCGAGAGTGAGCCTGGCTCCAAGTTCCGTGCTCAAGGAAGTGGTGACGCCGCATGCGCTGGCGATCCCGTTTAGGAGATTACTCTCTTCCGCACAACTTGGGTCGTGAGGCAGATTCCCAATTCTTTGGAGGAGAGCCTATGCCACGGACCATTCAACAAAGAAAAAAGCGTCGGTCGCCGGTCGTTTCACTCCCGGTGCTCCGGCC
>JBOGJW010000032.1:0-4747 GCA_050745245.1 Terriglobia bacterium
AATTCCTGCAACGGGTTCATCAAAGCCGTGCCGAAGCTAATCACCATGCCCCCGCCAAGCGAAGAAGAAAGACGTAAACTGCAATTCTGATCCCGCCCAACGTCTGGGACGACCTTGACGCGCTAGAAAAACACTTAAAGAGCAAATTCATTAGTGCATTCCGCCACATAAGCAGGGATATCGGGCATCCCTCTCTTCGCATCGAAGTAATCAAAACGGGAAAGAGCGCAATTTACCGAGCTCGAGTTGACCAGAATTACCGCATTCACTTCGAACTGCGGGAGAACAAATATCTTATTCTGGAAATCGGCCCCCACCAGATTGAAGGCACCGGCTGAGGCGCTTCAATTCTTGTTGCGTGTGCCTAAAACGTTCTACGGAAGAGCGGGTAGCGCAGCGCGGCCTCACGGCCGCAACCAAACGCCGTTTACAGTCACTCCCGCGGAAGAGGGAATCTATTGATGAAGTGGACCCCCGCTTGCGCGGGGGTGACAGCGATTGCGTAGATCGCGAGCTCCAAAACGTTGTCAAAAAAACAAGAAATTACGGGCTTGCAATGCAGTCGTTCATGTCGCGGGGCGACACCCACAAAGCATGAAAATGTCATTCCCGCGGAAGCGGGAATCCAGTTTTTCCCTGATGGACCCCCGCTTTCGCGGGGGTGACATCCTGGAGAACGGTGCTGTGACCAAAATTTTCGGAGCAGACCTCCGCCTTTGAAATCTGCGGCCTTTGTTTAAGACCCAACGGAAAAACCGCGGACCTGAAAAACGCAGGTCCGCGCTACCCCATCCCCGTCCCCTCTCCCGTGCCTTAAAAAAAGGCCGCGGTAATTAAAACGTTCTCCGGAAGAGAGCCGTGGCGGAGACCATCATGATGAGCGAAAAGACGGCGAGAAAGGCGATATCGCCCGAGATCGCGGCGAATCCGGTGTTTTTGAGCACGAGGGACTTGAACCCATCGACCGCGTAAGTGAAGGGATCGACAAGTGCAATCCACTTCATCCACGACGGGAACGCGTTGATGGGATACACGGCGCCGCTCGGGAAGAAGAGCAGCGTGTTGAGCACGCCGAAAATCGCGCGCGGGACCAGCGGATCGTCGATCCGCACCATCAGCAGGAACATCATGCTGATGAACGCCACCGACGCCGGCACAACCACAAGCAGCAGCTTCGCCAGCCGCAGCGGGTCGAGCGGGTGAGGTATGCCCGCGATCAGCGAGCCGAAGATCGCCAGGATCATCCCCGCCAGCACGCCCTTAATCGCTCCCGCCAGGTTGAAGCCGAGGATCAGCTCTGCCTTGGTGATGGGCGTGACGAGATAACCCTCGTGAAGACCGCGCGCCTTGTCGTCAATGAAGATGATGCCGCCGCCGATCATCGCCGTGATAAAAATGGAGAGCGCGATGGCGCCCGGCAGGAAGTACCAGATGTAGGGCGTGTAGGCGTAGACTTCCACCGTTTCGAGCGCCAGCGCCGGCGTAATGCGCGGCGCCGGGCCGCTCTTGCCAAAATCATTCACCAAGCTCGTGAATGTTGCTTCCAAAGTGCTGGCGGAAAATTGGTCCGTGTTGTCAACGACCAATCCAACCTGCGGATCGGATTGGGCCAGGATGTTCCGCGTGAACTGCGGAGGAATATTGACGACCGCATTCAGATGGCCGTTGCGGAGAGCCGTCATCGCGGTTGCAAGATCGTGATACGGCGTCGCTTTGAATGTGCGAGCCGTCGCCTCGACCGCGTCCATCATGTCCCTGAACTTGACCGACGCCATGCCGTGGTCCTGATCGACGACGCCCACTCTCAAGTTTTTGAGATTGCCGCCGAACGCATAACCGAGAATGACGAGCTGAACCAGCGGAAAAATGAGCGTGGTGAAGATCAGCGCGGGGCTGCGCTTGAACATGCGCAGGTCGCGCTCGATGATGGCAAGGATTCGCTGCATGAACTACCTTCGCTCGTAAACGTGGCTGATGTCGTAGACGCTCGACTGCGCGGCATCACGCAATTGCCTGCCGGTGTAGTGCACGAACACGTCGTCCAGCGTGGTGCTCTGGACGGAAAGCGAGGCTACGTCGATCTCGGCGCGCTGAGCGGCATCGAAAAGCTTCACCGTCGCGGCCGGTCCGTTGTTGGTGGTGATCCGAAACACGTGATCGGACGCCTTCACATCCTGCACTTCCGGCAGTTGCCGCAGCGTTTCAGCCCAGCCGTCCGGAACCCGCGAAAAGCTTACTTCCAGCGTGTTGCTGCCCGGAATGGAAGCCTTCAGCTTCATCGGCGAGTCGAGCGCCACCAGCCGCCCGTGATCTACGATGGCGATGCGATTGCACAGCTTGTCCGCCTCATCCATGTAGTGCGTGGTGACAAGCACCGTCAGGTCACGCTCGCGCTTCAGCCAGCTCAGCATCTCCCATACGGCCACGCGCGACACCGGATCGAGTCCCGTCGTTGGCTCATCGAGAAAGAAGATTTTGGGCTCGTGCACGAGGCCGCGGGCGATTTCGAGCCGCCGCCTCATGCCGCCCGAGAAAGTCCGCACCGGTTTGCCGGCCCAGTCCGAGAGTTGCACCGCCTCCAGCAGCTCGCGGATCACGCGCTTGCGCCGGTCGCCCGGGACGCCGTAAAGCCGCGCGAAAATCAGCATGTTCTCCTCGGCGCTGAGGTTCAGGTCCGAAGTCATCGCCTGCGGAATAACTCCTATGGATTTCCGCACGTCGTTGGCGCGCTCAACCACGTCAAATCCGTTAACCCGCGCGGTGCCCGAAGTCGGCGCCAGCAGAGTGGTGAGCATCCGGATCAGTGTGGACTTCCCCGCACCGTTCGGGCCGAGCAGCCCGAAGATCTCGCCGTGCTCGACGGCGAAGCTGATGTCATTGACCGCCGTGAATTCTCCAAAGCGCTTCGTGATGCGCGCGGCTTCAATATCATTCATGGTTGACTCGCAGTAAGCTCCAAGGCACTGTTACGTAGGCCGTCAATCCCGGCCAGATGCGCCAGTCGCGGTTGTCCACGCGCAGCCGCACTTCGAAAGTTTTGATATCGCGCTTGCTGCGGCTCACATCGCGCTCGGTGGCATATTCCCCGTCAACACCGCGGAAGAAAACGGCGCCTTCCTTTTCAATGCCGGAGGGAAAACGCACCATCAGGCGGTCTCCCAGGCGGATGCGGTCGATATAGGTTTCCGGGATGTTCACGCTCACCCACAGATCGCCGGGATTGATCAGCGTGACGATGGGCTGCCCGGGGTTCACCACCTCCCCCAGGAGCGCTGCGCGAACATCCACGACGCCGGCGATGGGCGAGGTGATCCGCGTCTCGTCGAGAATCACCTGGGCCTTCTGGGTCTGCGCGGTCGCCGCGCCCAACTGTCGCTCCTGCGCGGCAAGCTGAGTCCTGCGAACGATGATCTGTTGCTCGTTCGATTGAGCCAGCGCCAGCGCCGCCTGCTGCGCGGCTACATTCTTGACGGCCGCGTCGAGCTGGGCCTGGTCACCTTCATAGGACGTTTCCGCCTGGACGTTCGTCTGCGCGGGAACAATCCCCTCCTGGAAGAGCGCGCGCGTGCGGTGGTAATTATCCTCGGCATTCTTCAGGCTCGCGGCAGCCTGCGCCTGCTGGGCGCGCGCGGCGGCGAGCGCCGCCTGGGCCTGCGCAATCTGGTCGCGCGTCTGAAGCTCCTGGTAGCGCAGCGCCGCTTCGGCCTGGCGCACCTGCGCCAGCATGCCCTGCTGCGTCTCGCCGTAATACCGGCGGTCCGCCTGGTATTGCTGCGGGTCGATCATCGCCAGCAGCTCGCCCGGGCTGACGTGGTCGCCTTCCTTCACGCGAAGCTCGGTGAGCTGACCGGCGATCTGCGAGCTGACGGTCACCTCGTCGGTTGCAACGATTCCCGTCAAGACCAGGCCGCGCGAGCGGTTGCTGGTGGCGAAGTACGCCGCAGCGCTTCCCACGGCGGCGAGAATCAGAATCACAATCAGAACCTTGCGCGTCATCGAACCTCCCTGAAAAGGCCGTGCCGGACGAAGTCCAGCACTTCGCGCTTGCGCTCCTTGAGGTGCGCGGGGCGAAACGGATCGGTGTGCGTCGCGGCCTTGAGCATGGGAGCGCCCCAGAAGTAGAAGACAACCAGCGCGGTCAGCGAGATGCCCATCTGGCTGCTGTTGACGCGGCGAAACACGCGCTCCCGAATGCCGCGGTCGATGAGCGCAGCCAGCTTGCGCTGCCGTGGCATAAAGAATTTGCGCATCACGCGCTCCGCCAGCCGGGAATCCGTCATCAGGAAGCGCTGCAGAAGGAAGCTGGCATCCGGCACGCTGCTGATCAGATCGAACTGCGTCTCCAGATAATTCCGTAAAACCTCGCGCGGCGGACCCGGCGAGGAGAGCACATCCATCAGGCGCTGGTGGGAGCGTTCGATGGCGTTCTCCATCGCCTCGCGAAAAAGGTCGTCCTTGCTCTTGAAGTAGTAATAAAGCAGCGCCTTGTTCACTCTGGCCCTGCGGGCGATTGCGTCCATCCGGGCGCCCTTCAGCCCCGCTCCGGCGAAGATGCTCTCGGCGGCGCGCAGAATCTCCGCGCGCGCCCTTTTTCCGCGCGCCAGTCTGAGGTCAGGATGCGTAGGATGAGTATTCATGAGTGAATTGTTTAAACTAACTAACCGGATAGTTAAGTTTACTTATGGTGATCGCGCTGTGTCAAGCTGAATCAGGAGGAAATGGTGAATTGTGAATAGCAATTATGAAT
>JBOGJW010000033.1:0-5184 GCA_050745245.1 Terriglobia bacterium
CTCCCCCACTGGTCCTGGAAGTTGACGTCCTGAAGGACGAACTGGGGAGCAAACGGGGCGGCGTTCGAGATGCCGTTGACCATGCTCGTCTGCGGAACCGTATAGTAGATTCCGGCGCCGCCGCGGAAGACCGTGTTGTGACCGAGCTGATACGCGAAGCCGAGTCGAGGTGCGAAATTCGCGAGGTCATTGTTCGTTCCCCCTGGCGGGCAGCCGGGGTCCCCGGCATAGATGATCCCTGTAGGAGCATTGGGATAACGCGCCGAGTGGCTCCCCGGTCTCCAGCAGGCAATCCGATTCAGCGTGTCCGTATACGGCCGGTAGGGGTCCCAGCGCAAGCCCATATTAAGAGTCAGCTTGCGGTTGACGCGCCAGTTGTCCTGCACGAAGAGGCTCATCTCCTGGCCGCCATAGTTGTAGTAGGCGCCCGCCTTCTGAACGAGCTGCGTTACCTGGCCCACCATAAAATCTGCCAGGTTCAGCCCGGAGAGCGCTCCGGTAAACCTGAAGATGCCGGACTGCGCATTGGTGTTCTGCTCGGGAGTGCCGATATGAAATGTCTCGCCCCCGAACAGCAGCTCGTGCGAGCCCCGCTGCATCGTGACCACCTCGCGAATCCTCCAGTCATTCCGATCAAAAACACCGAGGTGCCCGCTATCGAACGCAAAGAAGCTGCCTACGTTCACCGCCTCCATAGCCGGAGCGCCCGCTGCCGGCGGGGAGATCTTGATGCCAGCGTCGGGAAAGCCAAATGGCGCGCCCGAAAGCGTGCCGCCGGTCTGCCGGTCGTATCCGAACCAGGTATTGAACAGGAGAGTCGCCGAAGCCGAGTAGGTGTCATTGAGGGCGACGGTTTGCGCGCGCTCGGAATTCGCGCAGCCATCCATGGCGAGCAAGTTTACCTTGGCCGCCGCGAGGTCCGGCGGCTCCTGGAAATTGGCATAGAAATATCGCCCGCTGAGCTGATTCTTTCCGCGGATGTAGTCGATCTTGGTCATGAATTCGTCTTGCGTCTGCACGTCCTCGGGGCCGAGAAAGGTCAACTGCCCGCCCGGACCGTTCGGAAGCGGGATGTGCTGAAGGAAAAACAGTGAAGGCGCGCTCAAGCGGCTCGTGGGAATCTGATTGTTGGGGAAAGGTGCGCCGCTGACCGGGTCGAGAAGCTGTTTGGAAATGGCGTAAAAATCGCCGCCGCGCTCGGCGGCCGTTGGAACGAACGCAACATTTCCGGTGGCCGCCTGCCGCACGCGCGTTCCTTGATAGGTCCCAAAGAAAAAGAGCTTGTCTTTTTTTATGGGTCCTCCGAACGTGCCGCCAAACTGATTCCTCTTCAGTGTGTCATGGGACGGGGCAAAAAAGTTGCGGGCGTTCAGGTCGCCGTTGCGTACAAATTCAAACGCGTCGCCGTGAAACTGGTTGGTTCCGGACTTAGTGACGATATCCACCACCGACGCGGCATTGCCGTAAGCGGCGGACATGTTGTCTGACTGCAGATTGAATTCCTGGATGGCATCGGGGTTGGGGAAGGGCAGGTTCATGTTGACATAAGTGTCGTTGTGGTCGGCGCCATCCATCTGGTAACTGACGTTGGCGGTTCCGCCGCCGTTCACCGCGGCTTCTTGAGCGCCGGGATAGACACCGCCCTGACAGTTGTAGCCGCAATACTGGCCGGTGGTATTGATGGTTCCGGGCGCGAGAAATACCAGTGACTGCGCCTGCCGTCCCTCGAGCGGCAGGCTGAGAATCTGCCGCGTGCCCACAAGCTGGCCCGTGGTGGCGTCGTGGGTGTTGATCATCCGCGCGTTTGCAGAGACGGTGACCTGCTGCGACGTGAGTCCCACCTGAAGGGTGACGGGCTGCGTCGCCGCCTGGTTCACCGTCAGCGTGATGCCGCGCTGCACGTAAGTGCTGAAACCCGACTTTTCGACCGTAAGGTCATAATGCCCCACAGGCAGCGCCGGAAACAGGTAAGCTCCGTTCGCCGTGGTTGTGATGGTCTTGGCCAGACCGGTGTCGGTGCTCCGCGCCGTCACTTTCGCCCCGGGAACAACCGCGCCCGAGGCGTCGGTTACGGTTCCGCCGAGCGTTGCCGTGGTATATTGCGCCGCCGCCGGCCGGGCCACCATCATCAGCCCGCCAGCGATCACCGCCAGGATCATCAGTCGTAACTTGTCTCGCATAGGTCACCTCGCCCGAGCACTCAGTTGCCTTCGACCTTCGTTCCGCGGATTGGTAACCTCGTCGCGCCGCCCGCCGGTGGTTAGCGCGGGGGCCGAAAGCCACTTGTGAAAAACGGGCTGTCCCTTTCTCGCAATCGTTTGCGGTTTTAGCACAGCAAAAAGCCCGTGTCAACCTTTATTATTAATCGTGCGTAATGCCTCAGTTTCGGGCGCGGATGTAGCGGCGGGTTTATCCCGCCATCCAAAAAGGGCGGCGTAAAGCCGCCTCTACGCGCCTGAACCTGAGGCATTACACTTGTGCAACTTTGCCTAATCCCGTCGGACTCGTCAAAGGCAATGCCGTCGTCCTCACGACTGGCTGGGGATTGTGACTTGAGATGCGGCTTCCCTCCGGCGTTCGACCGGCACGGCGCCGAACCCGGGTGAAAACGCTTCGGCGAGCGGAGGCGGCGGGAAAAGCTCCGGGTGAATGAGGTGGGCGAGGATTTCGATGCTCTCTACAATGCGAGGGCCGGGGCGGGCGAAAAAGTGCGAGCCGTCGGTAGCAAACACCCGGTCGTTGGTCACGGCTGCCAGGCCCGAAGCGCCTTCAAACTGCAGGAACGCGGCGCGCTCCTGCTCGCAGCGCTGAAGCTCCAGTCCGCAGCAAGTCAGAACAATGATTTCTGGGTCGAACTCCAGCACCCGCTTCCAGTCAATCCGGGTGGAGGGCTGGTGAAGTCGCGCCAGGTCGTCACGCCCGCCGGCAATCTCCACCAACTCCTTCATCCAATGGCCGCCGCAATAAGGCGGATCAACCCATTCCATGCAGAACACCCGAGGCCGCTGCGACAGCGCAGCCGTTTTGCGCCGGACGGCTTCCACGCGCGCTTTGAGCGTGCTGGTCACCATCTCACCTGCAGCTTCTACTCCGATCTTCCGCGCCACAGCTTGAATGTTGCTGAAGATATCCGCCAGCGAGGTGGGCTCCAGGTTCATGACGCGGGGGCGCGAAGGCAGGGCTTTCACGGCCTCCTGCACGCGATCAAACGAGACTGCGCAGACATCGCAAAGGCGCTGCGTCAGGATGAGATCGGGGTTGAGGCTTTCGAGTTGTGGCAGGTCCAGCTCGTACAAGGAGCCGCTATTTTGGAGCGTTGAGCTGACGGTGGAGTCGATTTCGCTGCTGGTGAGGCCAGGGGGAATATTGCTGCGGGTGACTTTGGGGATGCGCGCGACTTCAACAGGATAATCGCACTCGTGGCTCACGCCGACGAGCGATTCGCCCATGCCCAGCGCGCATACGATTTCGGTTGCGCTGGGAAGAAGCGAGCAAATACGCATGGAAGGAAGGCGCCTGACTGATTAACCCTGCCAGCCCTGCCCTGCCGGGAAAGCGTGGCGGGCGATTGGAGCTGGCCGAAAGAGCAACCAAGCAACAAGGCCGAACGGAAAACCTAGCACAACTGCCAGAAGCCAGACCAGAAACGGCGATTTTCCCCGTCGCGTCGCATCGTTGATGGCCCAGAGGCTCAGCACGAGTGCGAACGTCAGGATGCCGAAAAGAAAAGCAGCAGTGAGTGCATCATTCATAAGGGAGCTTTCGCCTGGTCCGATTCCTTAGCTCGGTTCACATGCCGCCTGAATCACCCTTCAACCGCTGTGGCAGGCGCCTTACGGCGCTGTGTGAGCCAGTAATAGCAGCCGAACATCACGCCGTTCCAGGCCAGGTCGCCCAGAATCTCGTTGCGGAAGAACGGCAGGCCGGCGGTGTAGCACTCGATGATGCCTGCGAAGGTGTGCGGGTACAGGTTCAAGCCCGGCCAGCAGGCGAAATTCGTGATGGCGAAGAAGAGGATCGAGCCGCCAATCGACGCCGCGGCAATGCGCCGCCAGTTCCAGTTTCCGCGCAGCGTCCAGCCTATAACCCCGATCAGCAGGAACGCGCCCCAGGTGAACGGGCTGAACCAGCCATAGGCGCCATGATAGAGAAGCCGGTCCACGGCGTAGTCGCTGATCATCAGCGCCGCCAGCGGCACCAGGAGCGATTGTCTTTTGTTCCGAAACATCGCTCCGCTGAACAGAAACATTGCGCCAAGCGGCGTTACGTTCCAGGGGTGCGGAAGAACGCGGAAAAGAATTGCGCCGAGCACGAAGAGATAGACGACCATCGAAAGTCCTCCTTGAGCGTCACCCTAGTATAGCGGAAATTAGGCAATCTGAATCCGCAAAAATTGGGTCTCGAAAGTAGCACGGCGGTAGCGGCGCCGTTCCCTTCGCTTGCGCTCAGGGCAAGCCGCCAGCAGCCGAAAATCGCCGATGGGGACGCTGGCGACACGGCAGAAGTCATCATGAATTCAACTTACCGGTGAAGGGGAAATTCTAGGCGGGAGGCAGGTAATTGAGCAGGCTGTCTGCGCTCATCTTGCCGCCTGCGGAGAGCGCGGCTTCGAGCGTCGCCTGCGCCTGTTCCATATTGGTAATGGCCGTCGCGGGATCGGCCGCCATCAGCGTGTTCTGCTGCTGAGTTAACTGATACTGGTCGGCGGTGACGATGGTGGACGAGGTCTGAACCTGGGAGAGAGCGAAATCGTAATTGCTGCGCTGAACGCCAACGTTGTTGAACGCGCTGTTCAGCTCCTGGGTAACATTTCCTACATCGGTCGCGGTGCCCGTCTGTAGCGCGCTGACGAGGTCCTGCAAGGCCTGGAAAACATCCGCGCCCGGCTTGTTGAAAATCGTGCTGCCGGGCAAGTTGCTCTTGACGGTGACGCCAGGCGCCACCTCAACGGTGTTCGAATTGCTGTCGCCCTGGTAGGTGATGCTCGATCCGCTCTGCGTGTAGGGCGCGGATGTAGAGTTGGTCCCGCCGAAAAGATATACGCCCTGGAACTCGCTGTTGGCGAGGCTCATTACCTGCTGCTGGATGTTCTGCGCCTGGGTCGCCAGCGCCTGCCGTTGAACAGTCGAGAGGGTTCCATTGCTCCCATTTACCTCGAGGGAAATGGCGCTGGTGAGCGACTCC
>JBOGJW010000034.1:0-3484 GCA_050745245.1 Terriglobia bacterium
CCATTTGTCTGCTGCTGATTGCGGCGCCCGCGCGGCAATGCCGCGCGCAGAGCGCGCCGAAGCGGCGGAAGAAGACTTCCGTGTCGCACCACCATCACCGTTCGAAGGCCGCGCAGCGCTACAAAAAAGCGGCAGCGCGGGCACGGCTTGCGTCGCTCAGCCTCGCTGAGCTGGGCGAGGTGAAGGTTACCAGCGTTTCGAAGGAGCCGGAAGAGGTCTGGCAAACCCCGGCGGCGATCTACGTGATAACGCAGGAGGACATCCGCCGTTCCGGGGCGACCAGCATTCCGGAAGCGCTCCGCCTGGCCCCCGGAGTCGAAGTAGCGCGCGTCGATTCCGACCACTGGGCCATTGGTGTGCGCGGATTTCAAAGCGGATTCTCGAAGTCAGTGCTGGTGCTCATCGACGGCCGCAGCGTCTACACGCCCCTCTACGGCGGGGTCTATTGGGATGTGCAGAACGTGCCGCTCGACGAGGTGGATCGCATCGAGGTGATTCGCGGTCCGGGCGGGACTATCTGGGGGGCGAACGCGGTGAACGCCGTGATCAATATCATCACGAAGAGCGCGAAGGACACGCGTGGGACTCTTCTTACCGTGAGCGGCGGCAACATCGACCAAGGCGAGGGAGAATTCCGCTACGGGGGCGGAAATGGCAAGGGGTTCGATTACCGCATCTACGGCTCAGGCTTCAATCGCGGCCCGGAGCTGCATCTCGATCACGACCCGTTCGACCGATGGCAAAACGGCCAGGCTGGCTTCCGGACGGACTGGGACACCGTGTCGCGAGGAACGCTGACGATTGAGGGGGACATGTACCGCGGCGACGACGGCGAGCGCGTGAATATTGGGTCCTATAATCCGCCCGCTCAAAACGTGGTGGACGGAACCGAAGAGGTCGGAGGAGGAGACCTCCTCGCGCACTGGAAGCGTAAGTTGGGGAAAGGAAGTGACGTGCAGGTGCGGGCCTATTTCGACCGGACGAGCCGCTTCACGCCCCAGTTCGGCGAAGTTCGTAATACGTTCGATACGGATTTCCTCTACCATGTCACGCTTCCCCGGCAGCAGGATTTCCTGTGGGGGCTCGGCGCGCGATTCAGTCCGAGCACGATCACGCAGGTTGTGCCGACGGTTAATTTCCTGCCGCATCACATGCAGGACAACCTCTACACAGCTTTCGCGCAGGACCAGATTCCACTCGTTCAAAATCGTGTCTGGCTCACGCTGGGATCGAAGCTGCTTCACGACGTTTACACCGGGTTCGAGGTGGAGCCGACGGCGCGCATCCTGTGGACCCCCGGCCCGCAGACGACGCTGTGGGCGGCCGTCACGCGAGCCGTGCGCACGCCAGCGCGCCTGGACGAGGACCTCGATCTCACCGGCTTCTACACCGCGAATCCTCTGCCGATTTTCATTCGCATCGACGACAACGGGAAATTCTTCTCCGAGCAGTTGACCGGCTATGAGGCCGGATACCGCAGCTTGATCCGCCCGCGGCTGTACCTCGACCTTGCAGCATTTCACAACGACTACAACTACCTGGAGAGCGTTGGAGCCGCGTCGATCTTTTTTGAGACCTCTCCTCCTCCGCTCCGCCTGGTGGTGGCCGTCCCATTTGCCAACGGCATAATGGGCACCACAGACGGTTTCGAAGTTGCGCCCGATTGGAAGCCGATCGCCCGCTGGGAACTGAAGGGCTCCGTATCTTACCTGCACATGGACCTCAGGCGAAGGCCGGGAAGCGCGGACCTGGATACCGTACTTTCTTACGAAGGCTCCAGCCCGACACTGCAGACAAACCTACAGTCGCGTTTCAACCTGCCGCGGCACATTGAGTTTGATCAGACCTACCGGTACGTCAGCGCGCTGCCTTACCTTTCGGTGCCGGCGTATGGGACGGCGGATCTACGCCTGGGCTGGCGCCCGAATCCGCACGTGGAGTTTTCGATTTCCGGGCAGAACCTGCTGCAAGCCTCGCATGTGGAGTACGAGATGGTCGATCCGGGACTGCCGGTCGCCATCATGCGGAGCGCCTATGGCAAAGTCACGTTCCAGTGGTAGCAAGCGAGCTGTGGCTTCGGCGCTCTTGGTCGCGGCGGCGCTGTTCGGCTCGACAGACCTGCGCCTTGGAGCCTGGGCGCCAGCCGAGTACGAAGTGAAAGCGGCCTATCTCTATAATTTCGGCCGGTTCGTGCACTGGCCGGTCAGTGCCCCGGCCGCAGCCGGAAATCTGTTTAGCATCTGCGTGCTCGGCGCGGACCCGTTTGGGCGGCTTCTCGACACCACGATTGCCGGAGAGATGATCGACGGCAAAAGAGTGGTCGCGCGGCGCATATCGCAGACCGAGGACGCGAAGGGCTGCCGGATCGTTTTTGTCAGCGGCTCGGAAGAGAGCGATCTCGCGCAGGTGTTGCCGGCGCTCAATGCCGAGCGCGCGCTGACGGTGAGTGACATCCCTCAGTTCACCGATCGTGGCGGAATGATCGATTTCATCACCGCAGACCGCCACGTCCGGTTTGAGGTGAACCTGGCCGCGGCGCGCCGTGAAGGCTTGCGATTGAGTTCTCAACTGCTGAAGCTGGCGGTGAAGGTGATTGGGACCTCTCAGTGAAGATCTGGACCCCCGCTTTCGCGGGGGTGACAGAGCCCGTCATTCCCGCGCAAGCGGGAATCCAGGCTTCATCACGCTCAGCTGGTAGCGCAGCGCGGTCTGGAGGCCGCAACCAAACGCCATTTATAGTCATTCCCGCGAAAGCGGGAATCCATTTCATTAGTGGACCCCCGCTTTCGCGGGGGTGACACCAGTGGCGGTGGCCCGCGAGCATCCAAAATGTTTGCTAAAAAAACAAGAATCCACGGTATTGCAACGCAGACCTCCGTTGTAACGCCGGCGTCGCCACCGGCGAATTGCGGCGATGGGGACAGCGCCGCTACAAGATGACCAGAAAGCGGGATCGATCAATCAGCGCCAAGCTGACGCGGATGAATATGTTTGTGAGCGCGTTCGCGCTGGTGCTCGCATGCGCCGTTCTGGTGGCCTGTGACTGGATCACGTATCGCCAGACGATGGTGCGCCAGCTTTCGGTGGAAGCCCAGATCGCCGGCTATAACTGTATCTCCGCTCTAGTCTTCAATGACCCCGTCTCGGCGCGGAAAACCCTCGCTGCGGTCAGAGCCGCCCCGCGCGTCTTCTCCGCGGCGGTCTACCGGCCAGACGGCCGGCTGTTCGCGGAATTCGAGCGCGGTCCGAGATTACGCGCGCGGGGCCGGCCTCGGATCGCGCCGGGTGTGATTGAGGTGTACCAGTTCGAGCATCGAGAGCTTGATCTCGAGCGCCGCATTGTTTTCCAAGGGCGGCCGTTGGGCGCCATCTTAATCCGATGCGGACTGCAGGAGATGCGCATTAGGCTGGAGCGCTACGCGATCGTTCTCGCCGCAGTTCTGGGAGGCTCGCTGGGGGTCGCTTTTGTGTTGTCGGCGGTTTT
>JBOGJW010000035.1:0-7393 GCA_050745245.1 Terriglobia bacterium
ATGCAGGACTATGCGGGTCAGGCGGATTCATGAGACGGAGGGGCTCGGGCCGCAACCAGCCGGGCCGGGATTCGGCGGCGCCTGGCGCGCTTCCGATTCGCCAGCCTTCTCGCCGGGCTTTTCCACCGGTAAAATGATCCAGGCTACCACATATCAGATCACGCCCCATCCGCCCAGCAAAGCCAACATCACCCAGCCCAGCCGCACCAGCGTAGAGTCGATTGATAGATATTCGGCAAAACCGCCGCAAACACCGGCGATCTTCTTATCATCCACAGAGCGCATCAGCCTGCGCCTGGGCCGCGTCGCTTCACCGATGGCCGCTCCGCAGTGGCAACAGAACCTTGCCGGGCCGGCTTGCTCCCGCCCGCATTTAGGACAAAACATCGTTTCACCCCCGAATCTGCTCATTATTCCTCTGGTGAATACGAATCAGGCTTCAAAGAAGTTCCCGGTCCGCGGGATGTCGTGACGCAATTCGGTGAAGCGAAGATTGGCTTTCGTCTGCCTCACAACTCGCCACAGCCAGAGCCGGCCCATCCCGCTCGCCAGCAGCGCTGCCCATCCCCTTTTACCGGGCGGTTGTAGGATAATATCCGCAGAAAGAGAATCATAGGGGAAAGATATGGCGAAACACGAGGCCTGGGTGCCCGGCGGCTATCTGCACCGGATCAACTGGCACGTGCGGCGTCCGTTCAAAGTATTCGCCCCCGGCACTTCGCTGCGACGGCGGGTCGCATACAGCCTGGCGATTGTCCGGCTCATCCTGGTGCCGGTGATCGCGCTCGCCGTATACTACCTGTTCGCTATGGGCTGGATCGTGGACCGGATTGTGCGGGTGGACGCTCAGGTGGCGACGCTGGCAGAAAACGCTTCCATCCAGATGCTGAACGCCCGCCGGATGGAGCTGAATTATTTTCTGTTGCACGATCCCGCCGACCTGAACGCGAGCTGGAAGACTCTGGGCGATCTTCACAACACGCTGGCTCGATGCCAACAGCTACAACCTGCCGAGCGAGGTACCGTCGAGCAGGCGCAAGTGCAGCTTGCAATCTACCGCCAGCGGCTGGGTGACGCCGTGAAGCTCCTGGGTAACCACCATGAATCACCCGCCGAGCGTTTTCAACGGGCCGTGCGCGCGTACGAGACAAACCTGCAGAATCTCCTCCGGCACTCCAGCCACGAGAGCCGGGCGCACCTTCTCGAAGACCTCCGCAACCAGAGCGGGTCGTTTGACGCCCAGGTCGCATCGGCGATCGCGGCGGGCGATCCCATCCTCCGCAAGGCCACGCAGGACCTTCAGTCTTCCAGCAATGCGATTCTCCAGCTTTCCTCCTCATTGGAAAAAGACAGTTGGGACCGCGTGCGGCGCGACCATCGCGAGGCGCGCGACCTGATCGATCGCGCTGAGTGGATTCTGGGCGGCGTCTCGCTGCTGGTGATTATCCTCAGCATCATTGTCAGTTACATCTTGCCGCGGCAGGTGGTGAAGCCGCTCATGGACCTGAAAGAGGCTGTGGATCACGCCGCCGCCGGCAATTACCAGATCGAATTTGACGTGCAGGGAAAGGGCGAAGTGGCGCAGCTTGCGCACAGCGTGCGTGACCTGATCGGCCACGTCAGCGAAAAGAAGGAAGAGACCGGCGTAGATCGCGGGGGCTGAAGGGCAGGTCATGGGAGTTATCCCCGCGCAAGCGCAAATCCATCGCGGCTGTTATGCTCAGTTTTTGGGCGCGCCTGTAGCGGCGGGTTTATCCCGCCAAGACGAAATGGCGGCATAAAGCCGCTTCTGCGCTCCCGAAGCTGAGCCCATACTCGCTTCTAATTAAAAGGAGAATGCCACTGTGAGAGGAAAACCGGAGGTGATCGAGGTGCTGGCGGAGATGCTGAAGGAAGAGCTGGGCGCCATCAGCCAGTACATCCTGCACGCCGAGATGTGTGAAAACTGGGGTTACAAACGGTTGAGCGGCTATATCAAGAAGCAGGCGATTGGCGAGATGAAGCACGCCGAGCGGCTGGTCGAGCGGATGCTGTTCCTCGAGGGCATGCCGGACATGGCCACGCTGCCCAAGCTCCACATCGGGAAAACCGTGCCCCAGCAGCTTGAAAACGACCTCGCGCTCGAGTTAAGCGCGGTGGCCGCGTATAACGACGGCATTCTGCGCTGCCAGAAGGCCGGTGATCACACTTCGGTGGAACTGCTGCGAGAGCTGCTGCGCGATGAAGAAGACCATGTCGACTTTATCGAGGCGCAGCTCGGAATCATCAAGGACGTCGGCGTTGAAAATTATCTCCCGGCCCAGATGGAAGCCAAATAAGATGACGAAAATCGAGGGGTAGCACAGACTTGCGCACGGCGAAGGTTCGCGGACAGCCGAAGACGGTGAACCTTAGACACAAGAGCGAAGAGCCCATGCGAGAAAGCCCGCTCGCCTGGCTAACCGCTAATCGGTTCAGCCCTTAATTACTCCGATGGGCTTCAGGCGTGCGACGCGGCGCGCGATACCTGCCTCATGCACCACGTTCACGACGGCGTCAATGTCCTTGTAGGCTTCCGGAATCTCTTCAGTGATCCCATCCTTCGTTTCTGATCGCACCAGGATTCCTTGGTCTTCCAGCCGCCGCCGCGCGTCCTTCGCATACTCGGATTTTTTTGCCGCAGTGCGGCTCATCAGGCGTCCTGCGCCGTGGCAGGTGGTTCCGAACGTTTCGAGCATCGCCACTTCCGTGCCGGTGAGCACGTAGGACGCGGTTCCCATTGAGCCGGGGATTAGCACAGGCTGGCCGGCTTCGCCGTAGCGTGCGGGCAGCTCGGGGCGGCCGGCGGGGAACGCACGCGTCGCGCCCTTGCGGTGAACCATCAGGCTGCGCTGCTGGCCGCCTATCGAGTGGCGCTCCAGCTTGGCGATGTTGTGGCACACGTCATAGACCACATTCAGCGCAGCCTCTGAGCCGAAAATGCGCCGGAACGCCTGGCGTGTGAAGTGCGTGATCCCCTGGCGATTGGCCCAAGCGAAGTTGGCGGCGGCCCGCATCGCGGCAAGATACCGCTGCCCCTCGCGCGAGTGCACCGGAACGCACGCGAGCTGGCGATCCGGCAGATTGTAGTCGTAGCGGGTTGCGCTCTCGTCCATTTCGCGCAGGTAGTCTGTGCATACCTGGTGTCCGAGACCGCGCGACCCGCAGTGGATGAGCACCGTCACCTGATCCTGGCGCAGCCCGAAGGCCGCGGCGGCTTGTTCGTCAAAAATGCGCTCGACGTACTGAACTTCCAGGAAATGGTTGCCGGAGCCAAGGGTGCCAAGCTGGGCGAGGCCGCGAGTCTTGGCGCGATCGCTGACGGCTTCCGGATCGGCGCCCTCGATCGAGCCGCTCTCCTCGCAATTCGTCACGTCCTCCGGCTCCGCGTATTCCCGCTCAAGCATCCACGCCGAGCCCTCCGTCAGTACGCGCGCGAGCTCCTGATGCTTGACACTGATCTCGCCCTTGCGCCCGGCGCCGCACGGCACGTCGCGGAACAGTTGATTCACCAGCTCGCGCAGCCTGGGGCGCACGTCCTCCAAACTTAACGCGCTGGAAAGCAGCCGCACGCCGCAGTTAATGTCAAAGCCCACGCCGCCCGGCGAGATGACGCCGCCCTCCGCAGGATCGGTGGCCGCTACGCCGCCAATCGGGAAGCCGTATCCCTGATGAATGTCCGGCATCGCCAGCGCGCGGCCTTTGATTCCCGGCAGCATGGCGACGTTCGCCGCCTGGTCGAGCGAAAGGTCGCTGCCAAGCTCGCGCAGCATGGGCTCGTCAGCGTAGACCAATGCGTCCGTGAGCATGCCAGGCTTCGTTCCGCGCGGAATCAGCCAGCGATAGGCATCGAGCTGGTGCATCTGGTCGATGGAGACAGGCATAGTTCGGTTGGTTGCGGCGCGGCATCATTGCTCTAATGCCGCCGGGACGGCGGCGCTACGTCGCCCGCAGCCGCTCGGCGATATCGACCGCATTCTCCGCGGCCAGCCGGAGATTATCCGCGGCAGCCCAAACCCAGAATCCTCCCGGGCGCTGTTCATCGGCGACGACCGGGTCTAGCGCGATGGTGGACGAGCCCTGGATTTCCTGCGGCGCGCGAGGAGGCGAAGAAGCGGGCGTCAGCTTCATACCGTCTACCGCCAAGGTCTCCTCGACCTCGGCGGGTTTCACCGACTCTGCCGTTTCGATGTACATCGAGACGGCGAGTGAATGGAAAATCGGCGCCTGCGCGAGGCGTATTGCCGGCAGCGGTGCGCGGGCGGCGAGGTAGCGATCCAGCTCGTTTCGCACGCGGAGCGTGAGACCGGAAAGATCGGCGGTTTTCGTCTGGAGGCGGGGCAGGAGGTTGAAAGTGCTTTGCGCGCCAAACCAAGCGCGGGAGGGCTTTTGAAAGCTCAGCAGTTGGGTGGTCTGCTTCTGCAGCTCGCCAATTGCGCCTGCGCCAAGCTCCGACGCGGAAGTGAAAACGTGCGCCACCGAGCGCTCGATGTGGAATCGCGAGGCGAGGCGGAGCAGGACTGTGCTGATCAAAATCGTCGCAGCGTGAGGGGCAATGTAGCAGCGCGCGGACCCAGCTTCGGGTCGCGCGGTTCCGTACTGGTCGAGAGCCGGAATGCTGACGACGGCCTGCCAGTCCGGTGGCAGCACCCGGTCAGCATCGATGATGCGGCAGCCGGTGCCTGCTGAGCGGGCCTGCGGCTGGAATGCAAGTTGCTCATCGAGCCAGCGCTTGGCCGCGGCCGAATGCGGTCGCGCCGCGAGAAAGAGAAAGTCGCATTCGTTTACGTCGATGCGATCTCTCGGCTCGGGCGCAAGCTCGCCGGCGGCGAGGTCGATTACCGGCAGGTCCGGGTCGCTCTCTTCACCCCCAGCCTCGATGACGCTTGAAACGTCGAACTTCCGCTCGCCAAGCACTACCAGTATTTCCTTGCCCAAGAGTGTGCGCGCGCCCACAAGGGCCACGCGCGGCGCGCTGGTGGTGCGGCTCACGTGACTTGCACCTCCCGGCCCGGCGCGCTCTCGGTCTTAGGAGCAGGCGGATGGGAGCGGGACCTCGAAACAAGGCGCATCACCGGCCCATGCAGGAAATAGACCATTGCGAGCACCAGCAATACGTACTCGGAGTATTCCCAGATCGCCCACACCACAAGGCCGATGATGATGATCATCAGGTAGGAGTGCTTCTTACGCAGATTCACCACCTTGAAGCTGTAGTACCGAACGCGGCTGACCATCAGATAGGCGGCGAATGCCACCACCACGAGCCAGGCGATTCCAAAAAACCACTCCTCGACGGGATACTTGGCCCAGTGGACCACGGCCGCGATTACGCCTGCGCCGGCCGGGATCGGCAGGCCCACAAAGAAGCGCCGGTCGGCGCTGGCCCCGCGGTCGATATTGAAGCGCGCGAGTCTCGCCGCCCCGCAGATCACGAAGGCGAAGCCCACCAGCCATCCGGCCCTGATGATGTAGGAGACCAGGTGCGAATCGTGGACCGGCAGGATCGCCTGCACACCCCACGCGTAAGCCAGAAACGCGGGCGCGATCCCGAACGTGATCACGTCCGCCAGCGAGTCGAACTCGCGCCCGAAATTCGATGAGGTGTTCGTCAGGCGGGCGATGCGGCCATCGAGCCCGTCGAAGACGATGGCCCAGCCGATCTTCTTCGCTGCGTCGTCAAACGCCGCAAGCGCCGCACTGCCGCCAAGTCCCGCGGAGAGCATCTCCGCGCCGCGCAGCGTCGAGAGGATGGCAATGTAGCCGCAGATCAGCGTGCCGATGGTGAAGAGGCTCGGCAGAATGTAGATGCCGCGCCGCTGCCGGACTTCAGACTTAGGCCTTCGGCCGTGTGATCCCCAGGATGGAACTTCCGGCTCTGACATGATCTCCGATTTTAACGCGCCATTCGGCGCCGGGCTCAACCAGCAGATCAACGCGCGATCCGAACTTGATCAGGCCCACACGTTCGCCGCGCAAGAGCCGATCCCCCGGACGCTTCCAGAATACGATGCGTCGCGCCAGAGCGCCAGCAATTTGCTTCACGTGCACGATGCCCTGCTCGCTTTCAATGGTGAACACGTTCTGCTCGTTCTCGACCGATGCCGAGGGATGATAGGCCACGCGAAAGGCGCCCGGGGTGTAACTGACTCGCTTCAGCACCCCGTCCACCGGCGCCCGGTTCACGTGCACGTTCCAAGGCGACATGAAAATGCTCAGCCGCCTCACCGGCGCGCCGGCGAACTCCTCGTCAGCAATCTGCACCACGCGCCCGTCGGCCGGCGAGACAATCGCGCCCGGCTCGTCAGGAACCGCGCGCTCGGGATCGCGAAAGAAGTTAAGCACGAAGAGCGCCGCCGCGAGGAACAACACCGCGGGCGCATAGATACGCGCGCCGAATAGCCCTCCGGCAATGAGCGCCAGAGGCAGTCCATACCAATAGCCTTCCTTCACCATTGTCGTTATGTGAACCTCGGGAGAGTGCGGGGGGCGGGCCGTATTGCGGGTAGTCTTTCCCTCATGCTCCGGGCAGGAGTCGCGAAATCGCCCTTCGGGGTGTTTCGCTCGACGCGCGGCCTACGCGCTGTTGGCGCGATGAATGAGCTCCTCCATGCGGTCCTTGGCGCGCAGCTTCAATTTTTTCAGGCGGATTTCCTCGACCTGGTCCTGCTCGGTGAGGTACCTTTTGTGGGCGAGCGCTTCAAGCTGGGAGTCATACTGCGCGTGCTCTTCGCGCAGGTGCTGAAACTCGGGGTCATTGACCATCAATTTTTCCCGGATGGCCGCGGTGGGATTGCCCATGGGAGTGTCACCCCCTGCTCAGATTTTCCTCATGCGGCAAGCCTAGCACACGCCGCCGGGCCGTTCAAGGCGGCTTGAAGCGCGGAATTCCAGCCCGCTTACAGTGCACTGTAGCGGCGCCGTCGCCAGCGCCGAAAATCGCCGGTAGGGACACCGGCACCACAGACAAATCGGGATCGTTGCGTTATTATGCAATTCGTTTTCTTCAAAGAACTTCCTGGCTTTAGTTACCAAGCCAGGCCACAGTATAGCAGCCATGGCGGCGCCGATGGAGACGGGCGAGACTGTTTATTTCGGGAAGGTGAATTATATGAGTAGCCCCGGGCGTGAGAAGCTGTGAAAAAATTCGGGACGTGTCATTCTGAGGAGCCGCAGGCGACGAAGAATCCCCGCATTTGCTTTGGTTTAAGTACCGGGATGCTTCGCTTCGCTCAGCATGACAGTTGCCAGCGATTTTTTCACACCTTCTGAGTGTCTCACACGGCCGGGCCGTGCTCAGTCTACAAGGAACTGGCGCAGTTTCGACCCGCTCGTGCAAAATAGAGGCCGCTGCGCACCACGGCAAGTAGGCCGA
>JBOGJW010000036.1:0-2997 GCA_050745245.1 Terriglobia bacterium
GCATGAACTTAAGCGCTGCCCACCCTCCGCCGCTCCAGGCCGCGACGTCCGCGAGGAGCCGCCGCCACGCGCCGTGTCGAGCCATCTCCAGTTGTCGCAGGAACACGCTGGGACGAACAACACGAAAGAAAAAAGGTACCAGGTAATCCCGCCAGCCGAGCAGCCTGAGCATTTGCGGAAGGGGCTTGTCGTATCCATCCATTCCCAGGCAATAAAGCAGGGGCTGGCGCGCGATAGCATCTCGCAAGAGCGATACGCCCAGCGTCGAATACGCCCTGTTGACCACCCCTTCTGAAAGTGGATGGTGATAACACCCGACGGAACGCGCTTTACCGTCGGGAAACAGAAACGGCTGATGCTTCAGAGCGTATGCCGCCCGGACGGCCCCATTCTCAGCAGCCACAAAGAATTCCTGGTAGAGGGTAGCGTCAGCCTGCAGGGAAAGGTAGTGTGGTGTGCAGTCTTCATAAAAGACGAGGTTGTCCGCCGCACCCGCCGCCTGCAAGCGTTGATTGAAGTCCTTCACCGCGCCAACATGCTGCCGTTCGTAGGGGACAATAGCGATCGCCATAAGAGTTCACCGGGCCCTGCCATCGCCCGACTTCGACTCGACGAGCAAGACAATCCTGCCCACGTCCCCCATCTGTTCCATTTCCTCCGGGCTGAACTGGATTGAGAACTTCTCTTCGAGTGCGAGCACGAGGTTGAGGTGATGGACCGAATCCCAGCCTTCAAGGGACTGCGGCGACGATTCGGGGGATACCGCCGAAGGGGAAACCGAAAGCACATCTGCGACAATCGTGCGAACCTGCTCCGAGATTTCCGAACTCAAAGCGTTCCTCCTTCCAGCTCAGAAACCGCGATCCATTCGGGCGCGGCAACGCTCTCGCGGGACAAATCGAGCTCCCAGAGAAGCCCTTCACCATTTTGCCTGGCAAGGCGGAAACCGTGGCCGCCATAAAAGTCGCGGGCCGGAGCATTCTTCTTCGTTGGCAAGAACCACCCCTGCACACGGCGAATGCCTCTTTGCCGCGCCTTTTCGACCAGACGGGCGAGCAAGGCCGTTTCGACCGTGCGCCCGATGACACGACAGCTCAGGAGAAAAGTATCGATCTCGCAGGCCTCGCCCGCGTCCTGCGTAATGGCCACACCCACCAGGCCATTATCCCCAAACCGGTCGCGCACGCGGATCGACCAAACGGCCCAGCCCGGCGTTTCGGCCAATTGCGCGATCTGCTGCTCGGTGTATCGCCGCGTGGTCAGGTTAAACTGGTTGGTCTTCTGAGTGAGCTGGGCGATGCGAGTCAGCGTGGCGCGCTCGACGGGCGCGATCTCTGCTTCCTGAGCCAAAGAACGGTAGAACTGTTCCTTCGTCTGAACCTTCTGCTCAAGTTGTTTCCGCTCCCGCTCGGCCGCGTAATAGGAGGACCGATGCCGGTCCTCTTCTGAAAGGGCAAGGCGCTCGAAGAGGGGACAATCGCGCAGAGCCGCAGCGAAGCCCATCGGGTCCGCGGGCAATTCAACAACACCGACATCGGGTAGCATCGCCCGCACCTGCCGCCGCTCGGCGGCATTATCGTCCACAAAAGCGATCGCATCGACTCCGATGTTAAGCTCAGCCGCTATTTCGCGCAGGTTCTGGGGCTTGTCATTCCAGTTGATGCGAAGCGAGGCGAAATGTTTTGGACGGAGGAGCATGCCCGGATGCTTTTCCAGCGCTTCCAGGGCTTCCTCGGGATTGTTCTTGCTGCACACCGCCAAAAGAACGCCTCGTTGTGAGAGGTCGAGGAGCGCGCGCTGAATAGCCTGATAGGCTGCGCCCGGATATTCCGGTCCAACTTGGATCGCGCCCAGCCCATCTTCACCGATCACCCCGCCCCACAGCGTATTGTCAAGATCCAGGGCCACGGCCTTGGCCACCTTCCCTGCCAGCGGAAGGAGAAAGCGGAGCCATTCCCGGGCGACGTGACCGAGGTGAGGGGCCGCCACGGGAAGCCGGGCTGTAAGCCATTTACGCTCGTCGCGCCAGGCTTGCCGCCCGTGGTGTGCTACTAGCGCATCATAGTCGAGGACGTAGACGCCCTTTTCCTTAGCGGCCAGGCATCGCAGCTCATTGTTGATGGATTCGATCAGCCGGGCTTGACCGCGCTGCGCCTGAGCGTCGATGATACCGCGAGCCGCGAAGGCCGGCTGTTCCAGGGTGTGAATCACCAGCGAGGCGTTGCTATGCTGCCTGAATGCGCCTATACAATCGGCAAAATTCTGGATGACGCGCGTAGCGGCATTAGCCGCCGCGTCTGGTGAAAGCCGGGCATAATCGCTCCACAGGTCCGGCGCGATATCGCAAGTTGCGACGGCGAGGAAAACCGCGTCAGGCTGAAAAGCGTAAATCGCGCTCTTCGGGTCCAGGATTTCCTGCGTGTAAGCGTTGAAATCGCCACGATGAACGCTCAGGTCAATGCCATAGGTAAAGGCGCCGGCGCGGACAAACGGCACGATGGGCTCTACGGTAAAAGACCGGAGAATTGCCAGCCTGTACGGCTTGAGAGCGAGGCGGCCGCGCAAGGCTTCATAGCGCGATATCACAAAACCCGCTGTAGACGAGCTGGGGTCACGGCTCCAGAGCTCGGCCAGGGAAGAGAACGCGGCCGCAGCATCTCCGGCTGCGATGGCTCGGTCAATTTCGCTGCGCAGCGCCGCGCATTCCATCGGATTTAATCCCTTAGCAGGTTGGCGAAAAACCATGCTCAAGCGGCGTAGCGGCGATTTTACGTCGCCATTAATCCAGTATTATCAATCTCCGTATGGAGGCATAAAGCCGCCGCTACACGTTTTTCAGCAACCTGTTAGTAATACTGGGTTAAGTTTAAATTGCGTTTTCGGGCAACGTTTGTTACCTTGGCGGCATGAAGCCGCAAACCTTGAAAGGGCTTGATGTCCGGTTGATGCATTTTCTTGAGGACCTGCTGCAACCGATGGGGCGCAGCGAACGACAGC
>JBOGJW010000037.1:0-2270 GCA_050745245.1 Terriglobia bacterium
GTTCGATCCTCGATCAGGCGAGGAAGTGCGCAGATCTCGAGGTCAGTGCCAGCCAGCGGCGCGCGCTGGGCCAACTCTGCGGCAATGGGTGTCGGGTTCAAGCAAACTCTCCGTGCTTTGATCTGAAATTGCTTTCGAGGGTGCCCGCGGAAGGCTTTGAGGGCCGATCCGAGCGTTAACTAAGTAGTAACAGAACGGACCGTGACCTGTCAAGGTGCGACGCGCACGGCCCGTAGAGGCGGCTTTACGCCGCCACGGATGCTGACGGGGTAAACCCGCCGCTACAACGTCTGTCGGCAGATAGTCCCTGAGCGGGCACCTCGCGCAATCCGGGGCGCTGCGCGTGCAAAAGCGCTTCCCCACCTCCACGAGCAGCGCGTGGAATTCATTGAAGAGCCTGTGATCGCGGGGCAGCTCGCGGTGCAGCAGCGCCTGCGCCTCGGCATATCCGGCATCGGCATCCAGCCAGCCGTGGCGTGAAAGGACGCGCCGGGTATAGACGTCTGCCACGAACCACGGCTTGCTACCGGCATAGAGCAGGATCGCGTCCACCGTCTCCGGGCCGAGACCCCTCAACTCCAGCATCTGGCCGCGCACGCGCCCGGTGGAAGCGGAGAACAGCTTGGCGAGCGAGCCGGCGTAGTTCTCATCCAGCCAGCGAATGAAGCCCTTGATGGCCGCGGCTTTTTGACGGAAGAAGCCGCTGGGGCGAATGGCCGTTTCAAGTTCATCCTGCGAAACCCGGCGCAGTGTATCAATCCGCAGAAGCCGCCGCGCGCGAAGCTCCGCGAGAGCCAGCGCCGCATTATTCCAGCTCGTGTTCTGCGTGAGGATGGCGCCCAGGACTACTTCCATCCGGGTGCGGGCGGGCCACCAGCCTTGCGGTCCGAAGCGGTTCAGAAGCCGCTCGAAATAGCCCGTCAGCGGCGCCCCCGGCGCCCGGGCGCCGCCGGGCTGTGCGCATCCCATATGGGTTTAAAGTTATGCCCCGTGAATGACGATGTCAAGAACGTGGGCTGTGGGCCGTAATGCCCCCGTTTTGAGCGCGTAGAGGCGGCTTTACGCCGCCATTCAGGGTGGCGGGATAAACCCGCCGTTACAGGCGCACCCCCGCGGTCTCGGTAAGTCGGACCACCGCATCGCCGCTTCCGTATTCGTTGTCCGGAGCAAATCTTGAGCACTCAAACCATCGTGGCCAGGCTGGGGGAACTCCTGTTGCGCGAGAACAGGATCACCGCGCAACAGCTTCAGCAGGCCCTCGACTATCAAAAAGCGCACGGTGGGAAGCTGGGCGAAGCCTTTGTGAAGCTGGGCATCCTCAGCGACGAGCAGGTAGCCGACGCGCTTGCGTCGCAGTACGGCGTGCCGTCGATCAAGCTGAGCGAGTATCCGATCGATTCGGGCGTCGCCAAGCTGATCCCAATGGAGACGGCGCTGAAGCACCACGTGCTGCCGCTGGCGCGCTCCGGGTCTTCTCTGACGCTGGCCATCAGCGATCCGGCCAACGTCTTCGCGCTCGATGACGTGAAGTTCCTCACCGGGCTGAACGTCGAGCCGGTGCTTGCCGCGGAGTCGGCGATCGACCAGGCCATCAAGGCCTATTACGGAACCGCCGAAGACGCCGAGCGGCAGAAGGAAATCGAGGACCTGGTCAGCTTTCTGGACGACGGCCCGGCGGGCAGCGTGGAGCTCGACGAGACCAGCGAGGACACGCTCAACCTGGCCGACGTCGAGCGGGCGGCGGAGGAGGCGCCGGTAATACGGCTGGTAAATTACGTGCTGGCGGACGCGGTGAAGCGCGGCGCAAGCGATATCCACCTGGAGCCGTATGAAAAGGAATACCGCGTGCGGTACCGCATCGACGGCCTGCTGCAGACGGTGATGAACCCCCCGATGAAGCTGCGCGACGCCATCATCAGCCGCGTAAAAATCATGGCCAAGCTGGACATCGCCGAGAAGCGGCTGCCGCAGGACGGACGCATCATGCTGAAGCTGATGCACCAGGGCCGCAGAAAACAGCTCGACCTCCGCGTTTCCGTGCTGCCTACGCTGCATGGCGAGAAGATCGTGATGCGCTTGCTCGACAAGGAGAATCTGCGCCTCGACATGACCAAGCTCGGCTTCGAGGTGGAGTCGCTCGAGAAATTTCAAAAGGCGATCTTCAAACCCTACGGCATGGTGCTCGTCACCGGGCCGACTGGCAGCGGCAAAACCAACACGCTCTACTCCTCGATCGCGCAGTTAAACAAGGATGACACCAACATCATGAC
>JBOGJW010000038.1:0-18882 GCA_050745245.1 Terriglobia bacterium
CCTTCGAACTCTTCGTAATGATGTTGATCACGCCGTTGACGGCGTTCGATCCCCAGACCGTCGCTCCCGGCCCGCGAATCACCTCGATGCGCTCGATGTCCTCCAGGGGCAGGTCCTGCATGTTCCAAAACACGCCGGAAAACAGCGGGTCGTACACCGTCCGGCCGTCAATTAGCACCAGCATCTTATCCGCAAATTCGCTGTTGAACCCGCGCGCCGAAACGGCCCACGTATTGGCGTTTATCTGCGCCACGTCCAGGCCAGGAACCATCCGCAGAAGATCCGGGATGTCCGTAGCGCCCGAATTTTCGATGTCCTCCTGGGTGATGACGTAAACGGCGGCCGCGGCGCGTGAAAGCTTCTCCTTCTTCTTTGAAACGGAGGTCACCTCGATGTTCATAAGCTGCTGCAGCGTGGCTTCAGAAAGATTGGGGGCCGCGGATTGGCCGGATTGAGCGGATTGGCCGGGGGCGATGCTCACCGCGGCAAATGCGCAGAATATTCCAGTTGCAAAGGCAGTACGGATCAGACGGCGCATGGAACCTCCTGTAGCCGCCTAGTATATTACAAAATACTTATTATCTATATATAAATAGTCCTCTTGGAAGGAGGAAAAGTTCAGCCGCAGGCGCGCAAATCGGGAATCGTTCACGTATCTCTGGAAGTCATTGACTCCGCTGAAGATGCTGGCTTCGCGTTCGAGAGCACCACCGCCAGCCGCCGGTCGAGTGCAGGGTCTGGCGCATTTGTGCATGGCGCTTCCAGCCTAGCAGCCGCGGACTCGCGATGGAGACGGGTGAGACAGTTTTTTGTGTTATGCTGAGGGCAGCCTAGACGCTAAGGTATCTGTTGATTATCCTCCTATGAAGTGAGGGAGAGAATGCTGCGCGACCCCCAAAGTTTGATGGAGGTTCCGGCCTACGGCATGATCGAGGCGGCACGATACATAAGTGTGCCCTATCAAACGCTGCGATACTGGACGCAGGTAAATCCGCTCATTCAAATTGCCTCTGCTTCTCCCCCGCGGCTATCCTTTATAAACCTCATGGAATGTCACATGCTAAGCTCCATGCGGTCGGTTTATAAAGTATCAATCCCTAAGGTCAGAGCGGCGCTGAAGGCGCTTGCAAAGATTCATCCGCTCCGGCACCCCCTGGTCGATCAACCGTTCGAGACCGATGAAATCGACCTGTTCGTGAGAGAATACGGAAGCGAAATAGTGAACCTTTGCCGCGGTGGACAGATGGCGTTCAAGGTGATCGTCGCAACTCACCTGAAGAGGATCGAGATCGACGCGACGGGTGTTTACCGGTTCTTCCCGTTCATTGAGCTCAGGTCCGACCTAGAACCCAAAAGCATCATGATTACTCCCACGGTGTCTTTTGGGAAACCTGTGATATCCGGAACTGGAATATCGACCAGTGTTATTGCCTCTCGCTTTCACGCACGCGAATCCGTAGACGCTCTCGCGGAAGAGTATGGGCGGCCCGTTACAGAAATCGAAGAGGCAATTCGATGGGAATCCAGAACAATCCCCGCCTGACGATTTCGTCCTCTTCCTTGACGAGAATCTTCATAATTGTGCTCCACTGCTGAAATTCCTGGACAGTGCCGGAGTGCGATTTGAGCGCCAGGGCGCCCATTTTCGCCCTGGAACCCGGGATGCGGAATGGCTGCCCTATGTCTGCAAAAGAGGATGGATTCTCCTCACGAAAGACAAGGGGATCCGATACAACCAGCTAGAGATCGTAGCCGTACTTGAGAGCAACGGAAGGGAGTTCTTTTTTGCCTCTGGTAATTTGACCGGGGCCAAGATGGCTGAGATCCTGTCCGCTGCGCTGTCAAAAATGAAGCGAATGACCAGAAGAATCGAAGCGCCATTCATAGCCTCGCTTAGCCAGCGTGGCGAGGTGCACCTGCGATATGACCGGGGTGGCTCGATACATGACCAGAAAAAGCGAAAAGCAAAAACTGAGCAGCATAAATAAATTCAAATGGGGTATCCGGTTGACTCACGTTGCCTCAACAGCTTGTGGTTTGGTTTATGACTCCGTCGAGCCGCACACTACATATTGCGGCTACGTGAGTCAGCCGGATACCCCGCAAATTCAAATACGTGATTCGTCATGTGAGGCGTGGGAGCCATCGCTCTGTTTACGGCATTTTTAGAAATTCCAAATTTGGATTAGCTAATCCTTCTGACGACGTAGAGTCACATGACACCTCCATTGGAAACCGTAAGTCGACCGACCGCCCGGAGTTGGCAGCTACGCGGTCGCCGGGCAGCAGTATGCCGGCCAGGTTCAATGGATCTGCGGCGGCGACGGTGATGATCTCTTCTTCGCGAGTTCCGCGGCAGAAGGCGCGCAGGGACTCGATCGCCATGGGCAGCGCGAACTGCTCTCCGGAGAAGCCGCTCACAAAGCGACCGCCGCGAATCTCGCCGCGCGCTTCCAAGCGCCGCAGCGCGGGCAGCAGCTCCCGCCAGCGAGGCATCACGCTTTCGCGTGCGAGGATATCGCGGAACACAATGCCGTAGCGTCCTAGCAGCACCCCGCATGCCGCCTCGACGCTCCGAACCGGATCGGCCCCCGTCCCTGCAGGCAGCAGGCACCAGCGCCCGGCGCTGTTGCGGGGCCGCAGGTCGCGGCCGCGGCCCTGTCCGGCGCGGCGCTTCGGGTCAATGAGCGCGCGGAGATTATCGAAGCCGTCCGCCGTCACCGAACCCGCCGCCACGAGCTCCCACAGCGCCGTCTCGGTTTCCGCCTTCAGCCTGCCCGTGCCGCGGACAATCTCCGGGAAAAAGGATGCGCCGCTCTGCCGCAGGAACTCGAGCGCCTCGCGCGCGCCGGGGCTCAGCCGCTCTCCATTGTGGTTGTGCCCGTTGCGCTGAACGATCCAGTCCGCGTCCTCGCGCACGAAGAATGTGAGCGGGGCCACGCTGGACGGGGAAATACGGCGGCTGCGCTCCACGCCGTCATCGAGCAGCGCCGGATGCGGCGAGAGGCGGCCCCAGCCGATTGCGCCTGCGAGGCACAGCTCATCCAGGCTGCGCGGATCGTAGCCTGCGATCCGCGGCGGCAGGATCTGCGATTCCCACGTGTTTGCGGGCGCCTCAAATCCCTGAAGCTGCCGCACCACTTCCAGAACTCCCCGCGCCCCCGCCGTCTGGGTTCCGGGCGCCACATGCTGCCAGCCTGCAAGCCAGCCCAGAAACTGCGCAGCCGTTACGGGTGTGATCTCCTTGCGCAGCGCGCCCAGAGTGTAGCGGTGGATGCGGGCGAGCAGCCGCCTCTCGCACCACTCCGTCTCCGCCGCGCCGGTGAACTTGCCGCGCAGCGCCATACCGCTGGCTTCCACGCGCGCCAGCGCAGCCTCGATCTCCGCACCCGGCAGCCGGAGCATTTTGCCCAATCCGCCGATGGTGACGGGTCCTGAATGAGACAGCCAGCCCTGCACCGCCGCGAGCAGCGCATCCTCGCGAGAGAGGACCGGAGCATCAATGTTCTCGACGCCGGAGAGAAACCGCGCCCCAGGATAGACGCTCGCAAACGCCTTGGCCTTACTCGCGCACACCCAAAAGATGGCGCTCTCAAACTCGGCGCGCGTGGCGCGGCGTTGCCGCGTAAGCTCCTCGAAATAACTTCCCCATGCCGCGCTTACTGAAACCAAATCCGGCGGAGCAAAGTCTTCTGGAAGGGCGATCAGCGTTTCGAGCACGTCCTCAAGCTCGTCGGCATCGCGCACCTCCGGCCACGCTTCGCGCGCCACCTGCGCCACCGCCGTCGCATCGAGCCGTCCCGCTTCGAGCGCCAGGTCTTCCGGCAGCGAGCGCCGCATCTCGACGGCGCGCGCGCGGCGCTCTTCAAGCGGCGCATCATCGAGATAAGCGTAAGGATTCGCATTGAGAATCTCGTGCGAAAACTGCGAGGGCGCGGTTGTATCAATGGCCAAGGTTTTGACGCGCCCCTCGGCGATCCGGGAAAGCACGGCCTTCAGCCCCTCGAGGTCGAGCGCCTCGGTGAGCACGTCCTTCATCACCTCGCGGATGAGTGGGTGGTGGGGAATGCGGATATCGCCCACGATGTTGTCCTGGCAGGCTGCTGCATCGGGGAACACCGCCGCCAGCAGGTCATCCGATCTCATGCGCTGGATCTGCAGCGGCACCTTTTTCCCGTGCGCGAAGCGCAGCAGCGCCAGCGCGCGGCCGGCATCCCAGCGCCAGCGCGTCCCGAAAATCGGCGATGCCAGCGTCGCCTGCTCCAGCACCCCGCGAACGGTATCGGCGTGGAGGAACTGAAACACATCCGCCAGCGGGAAGCTGTGCTGCTCGCCTAGCGAGACGTTGAGGCCGTTTTCGGTGGCCGCCGCCTGCAGCTCAAAGTTGAACGAGCGGCAGAAGCGCTTGCGCAGCGCAAGTCCCCATGCCTTATTGATGCGGCTGCCGAACGGGGCATGAATCACAAGCTGCATTCCGCCGCCTTCATCAAAGAACCGCTCCGCAATTACGGTATCGAGACTCGGAACCGCGCCAAGCTCGTTGCGTCCGGCGGCGATGTAAGCCGCAGCCTGCGCGGCGCCAGAGGCGTCGAGGCCGCACTCCGTCTGCAGCCATTCGGTTGCGGCGCCGCATTCCTGCCCCGGCGCGGACAGCGCGTCTATTTTCTGGCGCAGCAGTGACACGTGAGCGGAGAGCTCGGCCGTGCGCCCGGGCGCTTCCCCGCGCCAGAAGGGAACGTTGGGCGCAGCGCCGTGCGCATCCTCCACCAGCACTTTGCCGGTCCAGGTTTCGATCCGGCGGATGCGCCAAGAAGTGTTGCCGAGCAGCACGATATCGCCGCTCATGCTCTCGACGGCGTAGTCTTCGTCCATCGTGCCGACCACCGAGCCGTCAGGCTCAGCTATCACGGTGTAGAGCGCGCTCTCGGGAATCGCGCCGCCGCTCGTGATCGCCGCCAGGCGCGCCCCGCGCCGCGCCGTAACACGGCGGTTCACGCGGTCACGGTGCAGATACGCTCCGTAGCGCCCGCGCCGCGCGGTAACGCCCTCGGAAGTCATCGCGAGGACGGATTCGAAGTCCTCGCGCGGCAGGTCGCGATAAGGATCTGCCCCCCGTGCCAGCGAATAAAGCCCGTCCTCGTTCCAGTCTTCCACCGCGCAGGCGGCGATCAACTGCTGCGCCAGGATGTCGAGCGGCGCGGGCGGCACGGCGATGCGGTCCAGGTCGCCCTGGCGGATGGCGTGCACCAGCGCCGCGCATTCGATCAACTCATCGCGCGTGGTGGCGAAGAAGCGGCCTTTCGGCACCGCGCCGCGCCAGTGGCCGGAGCGGCCAATGCGCTGCAAGCCGGTGGCAATCGAGCGCGGCGAGCCGATCTGGCACGCCAGCTCCACCGCGCCGATGTCGATGCCGAGCTCGAGCGAGGCGGTTGCCACCAGCGCGCGCAGTTGCCCGGACTTTAATTTCTGCTCGGCATCCAGGCGCAGCCGCCGCGAGAGGCTTCCGTGATGCGCCGCCACGGCATCCTCGCCCAGCCGCTGGCGCAGGTGATGCGCCACGCGCTCGGCAAGGCGCCGCGTGTTCACGAACACCAACGTGGAGCGATGCTCGCGCGCGAGAATGGCGATGCGGTCGTATACGGCTTCCCAGAACTGGTTCGAGGCCACCGCGCCCAGTTCGCCTGGCGGGACTTCGACGGCGAGATCGAGCTCGCGCCGCGCGGAAATCTCCACCACGACCGGCTCGGGACGACCGCTGCCGGTGAGGAACCGCGCGATGGTAGCAATCGGCCGCTGGGTTGCGGAAAGGCCGATGCGAACCAGAGGATGGCCGGTGAGCGCTTCCAGCCGCTCAAGCGAGAGCGCCAGGTGCGCGCCGCGCTTGTCATCGGCGACCGCGTGGATTTCATCCACAATCGCTGTTTCGACGGTGCGCAGAATCTCCCGGCCCTTGGGAGAGGTCAGCAAGATGAATAGGGATTCCGGCGTGGTCACCAGAATGTGCGGAGGGCGAGCGAGCATGGCCCGGCGCGCCGGCGCGAGCGTGTCGCCCGTCCGCACCGCCGTCCGGATCTCCGGCATCAGCAGCCCGCGCTGCCCGGCAAGCTGCAGAATTTCGCCGAGCGGAGCTTCCAGGTTTTTCTGAACGTCGTTGCCCAGCGCCTTCAGTGGCGAGACGTAGAGGACCTCCGTCCGGTCCTGAAGCTCGCCAGCGAGCGCCTGGCGCACGAGCCGGTCAATGCAGGCGAGAAACGCCGCCAGAGTTTTCCCGGAGCCGGTTGGAGCGCAGATCAGCGTGGAGCGGCCGGCCACGATGGCAGGCCAGCCGCGCTCCTGGGGCTCCGTCGGGCTCGCGAAACGCGCGCCGAACCATTCGCGGACAAGTGGATGCGCCCACGCGAGCGCCCCGCTCTCAGCTCTCTGCTGGAGTAATTCAAGGGATGCAGCCATGTGATTTCATTTTAGCAGCAGTGGGGTAACGACGGAGAGCGCCTGCCAGCTCCCGCACAACAACGTCTTACCGGGCTGCATTGCAACACCGTAATTTTTGTCTTTGCGAACATTTCGGGTGCTCGCGACCAGCACCATGATTGTTACCCCCGCGAAAGCGGGGGTCCATTGATGGATTCCCGCTTTCGCGGGAATGACTGAAAATGGCATTGGGTTGCGGCCGCGAGGCCGCGCTGCGCTCCTTACGCTCCCTGCTGGCTTGTTGACGGGTGCTATAATCGCCTGAGCCATGGCCAAAACTCCAGTCAAGCAGTCGCGGCGCAAAGCCAGCGCGCCGGTGCGCCAGCTCGCGGCCTTCCGGTACGAGCTGCGGCGATTTCTCCGATTCAGCGAGAAGGCCGCGCGCGGCTCCGGCATTACGCCCCAACAGCACCAGCTTCTGCTGGGTGTGGCGGGGCACACAGGGCGGGGATGGGCCACGATTTCCGAGCTCGCGGAATTTCTTCAGGAGCGGCACAATGCCGTGGTGGGGCTCGTTGAACGGGCCGCTCGACGCGGCCTCGTGAGCAAGGAAGGCATTGAGCAGGACCACCGGTTCGTCCGCGTAGACCTTACTCCCCAAGGCTGGCAGATTCTGAACGGCCTTGCGGCCCTTCATCGTGACGAGCTGGGGCGGCTCCAGACGCGTACTAAGGTCGCTTTAACGCCCACGACGAGTGGCGTGCGCCAGAAAGTCTGACGATTTTGGGATTTAGATTTTGCAATGACGGTCGCATCGATAAAGACGTTGCGGAGCCGGACTGACAGCCGGAGCCCAAATCCAAAGTCCAAAAACTAGAGTCCACAGAGATATTCGCCGGAATAGATGGGCGGGGCCCGTAATCGAAAATCCCGAATCTAAAATCCAAAATCGAAAATGCCTCTTTACCAAGCCATCGTTCTCGCCATTGTTCAGGGTCTGACGGAGTTCCTGCCGGTCTCGAGCACGGCGCATCTGGTGCTGTTCCCCTGGTTTGCCGGGTGGAAGGACCCCGGCCTGACGTTTGACGTGGCGCTGCACGCCGGCACGCTCATTGCCGTAATCATTTTCTTCTGGCGCATGTGGTGGGACATGCTGCGGGCGGCTGCGGGACTCGGCGACCGGGCAGACCCGGAAGTGCATCAGAACCGGAAGCTCTTCTGGCTGCTGGTCATCGCGACCATCCCCGCGGCGATTGCGGGCCTGCTGTTCGAGAAGCAGGCCGAATCCGCTTTCCGCACCCCGCTCATCATCGGAATCGCGCTGATCGCCGTGGGAGTAATCATGTGGTGGGGCGAAGCCGTCAGCCGCGATAATGAATCGTTGAAGCAGGCCGGCTTGCTGGACGCCATTGTGGTTGGCATTGCGCAGGCGTTCGCCGTAATTCCCGGCGTCTCACGTTCCGGCAGCACCATGACGGCCGGCCTGTTCCGCAGCATGAAGCGCGAGACGGCGGCGCGTTTTTCGTTCCTGCTCTCGACGCCCATCATCGCAGGCGCCGCGCTGAAGAAGGGACTCGAAGTGCATCGTCACGGCCTGCCGGCGGATATGCACGCGCCCTTCCTCGTGGGTATTATTGTCTCCGGCGTGGTGGGCTACGCGGTCATCGGCTGGCTTATCCGATTCCTGGAGGGCCACACGTTCCGCGTGTTCGTCATTTACCGCGTTGCTCTTGGCGTGATAGTATTGGCGCTGGGATTGGGATTGCATCGCGGAATGTAAAGGAATTTGTCCTTGTTTCATTGCAGCATTGATTCATTGACTCGCTAAGCCTCATTGCCGCTCGCTGGCTTCGCCAGAACCAACGAGCGTGCACGCGCTCGAGTGAGAACAATGAATCAATGAGCCGATGAATCAATGAGCCAATCTTTGTGATGCAATCCGCCTCTTCCGCCCAGTCCGGCCGGTCACGAGAATCGCGTGCAAAAACCCCTCTGCTTGACGGCCGCCGCCGTTATGAAATATTCGGCCTCCTGCTGGCGGCGCTGGGCCTGCTTCTGCTCCTCAGCCTGACCTCTTATCACGTCACCGATCCGTCTTTGGACACCACTGCCACATCGGCTGCGGTGCAGAATTGGATCGGCCCTGCTGGTTCCTACACCGCCGATGCGCTGCTCCAGGCATTCGGCTGGACGGCATTTCTTCTTCCTCTATTCCTCTTCGTTGCGGGCCTCAGATTTTTACTCGCGCGCCCGCTCAACTCTGCGGGCGCCAAGGCCACGGGCGCGGCGCTGCTGCTCGCTTCCGTGGCGGCGCTCCTGGAGCTCTTCCCGGGGACGCCGCGCGTCTTCGGACTTATCCACGGCAGCGGCGTTGTCGGTTTTCTGCTCGGCGCAGGCCTGGTGCGGATGTTCAATCATGCGGGCGGCCTGATTGTCGCCGGAACGGCGTTCATCTGCTCCCTTTTTCTCGTGACTAAATTCTCGTTTTCATCCGCCGGGCGCTTTTTGCGCTCCGCGTCAGCCACGCTCGCGCGCCCCTTTCTCGCGCGATGGTCCGCGTGGCGCGAGGCGCGCGAAAAGCGGCGCCTGCAGCAGCGAATGGCGCGCGAGCGTGTTCTCGGCAAGGAGCCTGTGGTGATGCGGCGCGCAGCGCGCGCACAGGTCGCGCAGGAAAAGCCGGAAGTGCTCCCGCCGGCTGAGGCTGAAGCAGCAAGTTATGACGAGGGGAGGGGAGACTTCGCGCTGGGCGGGCCGGCGCTCCTCACTGGCGCCGATCCGGACGCGCCGGGCGAGCGCGCAAGAATCGCCGGACCCAGAATTGTGCCTCGCAAGGCTCCCAGGTACAAGCTCCCGCCCGCCACGCTGCTGCGGCCGGCCGAAGGCCAGCAGGGCGTGGACGAAAAGGAGCTGAAGGAGCACGCCGAGCAGGTAACCGGCAAGTTTGCGGAGTTCGGCGTCACCGGCAAGGTGACGCAGATTCACCCCGGCCCGGTGGTCACCACGTTCGAGTTCAAGCCTGAAGCCGGCATCAAGTACAGCCGCATCACCAATCTGGTCGATGACCTTTGCCTGGCGCTTCGCGCCGAATCGATCTTGATCGAGCGCATCCCGGGGAAATCCACGGTGGGCATTGAGGTGCCCAATCAGCATCGCGAGATTATTTACCTGCGAGAGATCCTCGAATCGAGCGAGTTCACGGCGTCGCCGTCCCGCCTAACGCTCTGCCTGGGGAAGGACATCACCGGCAAAATGAAAGTGGGCGATCTCGCGCAGATGCCTCACCTGCTGATCGCCGGGTCGACCGGCTCGGGCAAGAGCGTCGCCATCAACTCGCTCATCGTTTCGCTGCTCTACAAGTGCACGCCGGAGGAAGTGCGCCTGATCCTGATCGATCCCAAGCGCCTGGAGCTGAACCTCTATGACAGCATCCCGCACCTCTTCACGCCCATCGTCACCGAGCCCAAGGTGGCGGCCAACGTCCTCCGGCGCGCGACGCTGGAGATGGAAGAGCGCCTCAAAAAGCTGGCGCAGCGCGGCGTGCGCCACATCGCGCAATACAACGCGCTGTTCGAGCCGGACACCAATCTGGACCTGTTCGATTCGGAAGGGAAGCCGGAAGCTCCGCTGCCCTATCTCGTGATCGTGATCGACGAGCTTGCCGACCTGATGATGGTTGAGCCGCAGGACGTGGAGGAATCGATCACGCGCCTTGCGCAGATGGCGCGCGCCGTCGGAATTCACCTGATCCTGGCCACGCAGCGCCCGTCGGTTGACGTCATCACCGGGCTGATCAAGGCGAACCTGCCTTCGCGCATCTCCTTCCGCGTCGCTTCCAAGGTGGACTCGCGCACCATCCTCGATTCCAACGGCGCCGAGGCGCTGCTTGGCCGCGGCGACATGCTCTTTATGCCGCCCGCGAGCTCGCGCCTGGTGCGGCTGCACGGGCCGCTGGTGAGCGAGAACGAAATCAACAAGGTTGTGGAGTGGTGGAAGGCGCAGTCGGTTCCGCAGTACAACGAGGATTTTCTGAAGCCGATTCGAGACGATGAATCGAGTGATGCGTCCGAGACGGACGATGAGAGCTCTGCGGAGCTGGACTCTGTTTACGAGGATGCCGTGCGGATCGTCGTCGATTCCGGCAAGGCCTCTACCTCGCTCCTGCAGCGGCGGCTGCGGCTCGGCTACGGCCGCGCGGCCCGGCTCCTCGACCTGATGCAAAAGGACGGCATCATCGGCGCGCCCGATGGTTCCAAGCCCCGCGAAGTGCTCAAGCGCCCCGACTGGATCGAGGAAGTTGACGAGCCGCTGCGGTAAGTTCCGGTGCTACGGTGCGGCGCGGATCTGCGACGGATCATGGACGATGATTTCGGCGTGGCTCTGATAGACGCTGATGAAGCCGCTGATAGCGACCTTGCGCCCTTCCAACGTCTCGAGGTTGCCGAATTTCTTCTGATCCGAGGCGAAGATCACGGTCGAAAAGGCGCAGGAGCGGTAATCCTGGCAGAAATCGAGAAATGTGTTTCCGCTCTTTGAGGTGTAGGCGCGGAGCACGTACCCCGTAACACACCCTCGCTCTCCGGCGCGCGAGGCCGCCTGGCGAAAATCAACGCAGGGGCCGCTGGGCGCCCCGGCTGCCGGCGCGTATGACTCCCGCTGCGGTGGAGGAGCGGTCCGCTCGTATTCTCTGAGGGCGATCCAGCAGGCGAGCGCGACAATCACCGCCGTGATGACGATCTGAAATCCCCGTGACATCGTGCAGTTTTAAGGCGTCGCCCACGCGCGCAGGTCAGGCTTACCCGCTTTTACCCACGCAGTATACCAGAGCGATCCGGTGAAGCTTGCGGCGTCCTCAATCCTCCCCTTGGCAAGCGGCCCGGCGAGCCGCGCGAATGCCGGCAGGAACCGCGGATCATCGTAGCGAAACTTCGCTCGGGCTTCGCGGTCGGCGTCGAATACGGCCGTTCGCGCGCGGTAGCTGGCGAGCAACTCGTCGAAAATCCTGGCGCGGAGGTTTGGGATGACCGCGGCGGGCGAAGGCTGCAGCGCCCATTGGTCCTCGAAAAACTCCACGACGCCGGTTTCAAACCGCCGGTGGATTCCCTTCTGGCCGGAGAGCTGCCCGTCATAGTTGAGCGTAGTGTGCAGGGGCTGCGTGAGATCGGCGGCATAGTGGGCGGCAAACACCGCGTCGTGGCTCGCCGCGCTCCAGTTGCGATCCCGAAAGTCCGCAGCGAGGCGAAGTGTGAACGTCTCGATCTGCCACATCGCGTCGCCGTTGCGAAGCTCGCGAGCGGAGGGCGCCCGGCGCTCGATAACGAATTCGGTACGAAAGCGGCGGAAGGGGAACGAATCGCAGGCTTCGACGTCCGCGAAGTGATGCGGGCGCTCGGCGGGGTCGCGGTCCGCGAGCAGGTCGGGGTCGATGGCATGTTCTACCAGATAGAACCGTCGCTGCTGGAAATCAGCCCGGAGCGGCTCGGGGAGCGTTCCGATGGCCGAGGCCACTATCATCTGATGCGCTGCGCGCCCCCACGCGCGCGCAGGAACGGCGGCAAAACTCAGCGCGCAGAGCACGCAGGCCAGTGCCAAACCCGCTTGAGCGCGCCAACCACTGAATGCAGAACCAGCCGCCATTTTATTCCCGCCTCGTATCCCAGCGCGCGTCGATGCGCTCGATGGCGTCGATCATGTTCTCCACCTCGGCGGAGCTGAGCGCGCCCTCCGGGTGCACCGCCTGGTTACGCGCCGCCCACACCTTGCGCAAAATCGTTTTTTCTTCGAGCGAGATGTGGCCATCCTGCGCCAGAAGGCCCAGCAAAGCGTCCGCCCAGCCCTTGTGTCCCTCGCGCAGGCCGGGATAGAACTGGCGCGCGGCGGATCGCAGGAGCCGCTCGTGCTCTTCGCCCGCGATCTTTCCCGCAATTTTTGGATTCACTTCCGCCAGCAGGCGCGCGAGCTCCAGCGGCCCGTACTTATCGAGGAACGGCCGCAGCGCCTGGCGCAGCCTCCGCCGCTGAATCCAGATATCGGCATCGAAGGCCTTGCCCGCGCCCTCTCCCGCGCCGTTGTGAGTCACCGAGAGGTGATGGAAGGCCCACAAGCCCATCTCAGTCTCCGCGACAGTAGGGATGCGGAAGCGCTTTTGCCACTCCGCCAGCTCAGCGCAGAATTCCAGGTATAGCTCCGTGGCGCCCGGACGCTGCACCTGAAGCAGGCTGGCGACCGGAACGCTGAAAACCGCAAAGCACTCGGGATAGGTGAGCCGCAGGATGAGCGACACGGCGCCGAGATTATGCAGGACGCAAAGCAGCCTGTGAATCATCTCGCGGCCGGGCGGGGCAAAGGGCGCGAGACGCACGCGCTCGGATTTCAATTCGCGATCGATCGCGCGCGCGTCAGGGCGCGGCCAGTAGCGCGTGTAGGGAGTCGCCTCGCACTCGAACAGCTTCATCACGTGGCCAACGGAGAGCCAGTTCACCGGCTGGCGAAGGTATGCGAATTTGGATTGCAGAGCGCGGAGATCATACGACTTCCCAAAACGCGCCCGACTGACTTCATCAAACCGCTCACAGTAGCTTCGCAGGTCGAAGTCCGCCATAGATTTGTAGAGTCATCGAGGCTTTTGCGCTGTAGCGGCGGTCGGAGCCTGCCTCTAAATTTAGGTCAGGCAGCCCTTACTCCGCTCTCCCGCTTGGCGGGTTGCCACCCTTTCCCCCGGGGCGAAATCGCGCCGAGAAAGCCCTCTCCATCCACGGCTTCGCGAAAAACCGCAGTGTTACAATCCGAACGCCACATTGCAACGGCGTAATTGCTTGTTTTTCTGGCAAACATTTTGGGTGCTCTCGTCCCACGCAATCGACGTCACCGCCGCGAAAGCGGGGGTCCGTTAATGAAATGGATTCCCGCTTTCGCGGGAATGACTGAATGGCGTTTGGTTGTGGCCGCAAGGCCGCGCTGCGTAATTCCATAAGCTGTTTAATATAAAGCACTTAGTAGCTTCGCGTTGCCGCTCAACTGGGACAGGACATGGGGCCTGTTACAGCTCACCGTCATCATCCGCCTCCATGTGGCCGGTCCGGTGCACCCGCAGCATCGAAAACACCCGTACGGATAGCAGCCGCCGCAGCGCCAGGAACTGGTCCTGCGCAAGGTCCGCCGAGTTCAAGAGCTCCGCGCAGCGGTTCGCGCTTACCTCGCTTGCCTCTTTCCACAAGCCGGATTCTTCCAGGAGCCGCTCCAGCTCCTCGCGGGCGGGGCCGCTGGGCGGGAGCGCCGCGCGGGTTGACTGTGAAACTGAAACGCGAACCCCGGCCCCCTGAATTACACTGACCCCCTGCCGGGTGGCAAACGCGATGATCTTTTCCCGGAGCGCCTCCCGGCGCTGCCGAAGCTGGTCTGCCTGGGTTTTCAGTCCGGCATATTCGTTCGCCAGTCGCACGCCGGCATCGGCCGCGAACTGTTCGGAAGGCAAGGTTGTGACCTGGTCCACGTGCTTCCACAACGGGCAGATCGAGCGGTACTCGCACCAGTCGCACAGCGCGCTCCGTACGGGCGGAAACTCCTCGCACGTTGCGATCTGCTCCGTCAGCTTTACGGTCTGGCTGGCGAGCTGTGCCAGTTGATCCGGCGAGCGGCGGGAGACCAGAGTTGAGTCAAGCCCCACGTAATGCCAGACCAGCTCTACGCGCTCCACGTCGCGCCACAGCGCGCGCAGGCCAATCTCATAAAGCGGAAGCTGACGGTCCGAATCCGCGTGCGCCTGGGCAGGAAGATGTCCGCTGGTCTTGTAGTCGTGGATCTCATAAGTGCCATCGGCGCGGCGTGCGATCCGATCTGCGTAGCCTTGCAGGACGCAGCGGGCCTCGGAATCGAGAGGGAACACGAGGTGATGCTCGGTCGAGAGCGTTTGGCTCTGAGAAAAAGGATAGTAACGCTGGTAGTAGTTGCGGATGCAGCGCGCGCCGTAATCGCGGTAGTTCGCCTCCTCAAGGCCCTCCTTCACCAGCCGCACGCCGGGATTCCAGCGCCGTCGCCACTCGCCAAAATACTGTTCCAGCAGCTCGTCAAGCGAGTTCAGCTTCTCGTATTTGAGATCTTCGTAGAGCTTCTGGAACACCTCGTGGACGAGCGAGCCCACGAAGGCTTCGGCGGTCCGCTCCTCGCCGGACTTGATCCGGTCGATGTATTTGAACCGGTACTTCTGCGGGCACTGCTCGAAGGTCGAAAGCTGAGAGTGGGAATACGCTGCCATGCTGAAATCCTCGCCTCACCTTCTGGGCGGTCACCTTTTTCCGGAGGCGCGGAACGCGTCCCGCGGGCGGTGCAACAAGGCTATCACGCTAGCCTACCCATGTCAAGCCTGCCGGGCCTCGTGTCAAAGCGCTTTAGAAATGTCCTCTTTCTTACCTCGTTAGAAGTGTCCCCTTTTCTCTCGGCTTTTTCTATTTGTTTATCTTCTCTTTTTTGACCTTGTCCGCTGCGAAGCCTCCGCAAGCCCGACGGGTCGGGGACGGGACCGGCTGCCCGCCTTCAGAGACTATTTGTTGATTCTAAAGGGTTGCTAGGCTTCGTTCCGGTGGTTATTGCGTCTTTTTGTCTTTTCCGCGGTCGCTCCCATGATTTTTCAATGGTTTGGCGCCCTGGCGCGCTGTCCCGGCGGAGGTGCAGTTTTCATGCTTCGCGGCGTCAGCCATGAGCCGGTTACGAGAGGCTGTCCCCCAGAATCCGGCTTGTTGATTCTAAAGGGTTGCTAGGCTTCGTTCCGGCGATTTGTGGCATGGTGGCTTGGCGCCGTGGCGCCCCCTGACAAGCGGCATTTTGCCGGCAAGATGCCGGCGCTGCGGTCCGCATCGAGACTACCAGGAGAGCGCGAGAGTATGGAGACAGGTGAGATGGATGAGACGGGTTTTTTATAACGTAGCGCTGGCGTCCCGCCTCCACTTTCTCTAAGTAAGAGGAAAGCCGGCAAAGCCTGTCCTGAGCGCAGCGAAGGAATGCCGACGCTACAAGCTCATCTGGCTTAAAGCGGCCATCGCTGGCTGAAATCGGCCAAGGGCAGCAAGATTGTGCGCTGCATTGCTGGCCAGTACCATGGGCTAAGTCGATGAGTTTAATGATGCTTGTAGTCTGGTTAAAGTTGGCACCGCGATTGCTGAGCTTCGTTGCGGAGCAGGAGCCCGACGGAGGCGCTCTATGACAAAACGCAACTGGATCACAATTCTGGTGCTGGGCATTGCGGCTTTTTTAGTTCCCAAGCTGCGGGCGCAGGTGAATCCCGGGCCGGGTGTGGCGCGCGTAAGCCTGATCGACGGCCAGGTCTCGACGCAGCGTGAAAACGGCGAGTGGGTAGCTGCCGGGATTAATCAACCGCTGGTTACGGGCGATCACATTTCCACCGGCGCCAACTCGCGCGCCGAGGTTCAGCTTGATTACGCCGACGTGCTGCGGCTAGGCTCGCAAGCCGACGCGAAAGTCGCCACGCTTTCTGACAGCCAGATACAGGTGCAGCTTGCTCAGGGTTTGGCGGACTTAACGGTTATGAAAGGTGGGCAAGCCCAGGTGGAAATCGATACGCCCAACGTGGCGGTGCATCCGCTTGAGCCCGGCGTCTACCGGATCGAGGTTGATTCGCAGTCGGAGACGCGCGTCACCGTTCGCAAGGGGCACGCCGAGGTTTCTACTCCGCAGGGCAGCGCCAACCTTACTGAAGACCAGATGATGACGGTGGAGGGAACGGAAAATCCGCAGTACCAGATCGCCCAGGCGCCCGGGCAGGACGACTGGGACCGCTGGAACGATCAGCGCAACCACGTAATTGAGGACGCCCGAAGCTACCAGTACGATAACCGCTACTATACCGGCAGCCAGGATTTGGACGCCTACGGCCACTGGCAATATGTGCCGGGGTACGACTGGTGCTGGACGCCTTACGTTGACGAGGGCTGGATTCCATATTACAACGGCCGCTGGGCTTGGGAGCCGTTCTATGGCTGGACATGGGTCTCTTACGAGCCGTGGGGATGGGCGCCGTACCACTATGGACGCTGGTTCGCTTACGGCAACAGGTGGTGCTGGTGGCCAGGCCCTGTGGGACCTGCGTACCGCCCGCTCTGGGCGCCCGCTTACGTCTCCTTCTTCGGGTTCGGACGCGGAGGCTTCGGCGTCGGCGTAGGCTTTGGGTTCGGCTCGGTGGGATGGCTGCCGGTGGGCCCCGCTGATCCGTTTTACCGTTGGTGGGGCGGCCGCGGCGGATATCGCGGGGTGAACGTCACAAACATCACCAACATCACGAATATCCGCAATGTCCGCAATTACGGATATGTTGCGCCGCTGGCGGGGCGCGGGCGGCCTGGTTACTCGAACCTGCGCGGCGCGCAATCGAACGCTTTCGTGCGCCGCGCCTTGGTGACCGTTCCGAGCCAGCGGTTTGGTACGGGTGGCGGATTCAGCCGGGCCGCGATCAGTTCGGCCCAGTTCCGGCAGGCCCAGTTTGTCTCCGGGCGTGTGCCGGTGAATGCCAGCCGGATCAGCATGAACGCGGGGATGAGGGCGGCCAGCCGCGGCGCGATCCCCTCCGACGCGGTGAACAATCGCCGCTTCTTCGCGCCGCGCCAGCAAGGCGGGGGCGCGGGAGCACTCTCGCAGCGCACGGCGGGAGTGCAAGGCGCGCTTCAGACTCGCCGCTCTGTCGACGCGGGCCGGACAACCTTCACCCGCGGGGCGCAGGCCGAGCGGCAGCCCGCGGCCGCCAACAGAAGCGCCGATTGGACACGGTTCGGCGGCAGCTCGGCGCGGCCGCAATCCGGAGTTAATCGGGGCGCGGCGCCCACTTTTCGCAGGGCTGGCAGCCAGGCTGCTTCCGGCGGCTTTAGCAGGCAAGCCTCGCCGAGCCAGCGCGAATCCTACAGCCGCTCCGCTTCCGGCGGAGCGCGGCCCGGGTGGCAGCGCTTCGGAGGCGGCTCCGCGAGACCTAGTGGAGGGTTCAACAGGTCAGCGGCGCCCGCCACGCGCGGTTACGGCGCCTCCCCGGCGAGCGGAGGCCGGGCCGGCTGGCAGGGCTTCAGCCGGCAAGGGCGGTCGTCCTATGGATCGGGCAGCCGCGGGTTCTCGAGTGGTGGCGGGTTTGGCCGCGCCTCCTCGGCCTATTCGTCCCGGCCGCCGCTCGAGCTCAACCGGCCCGTGGTAACCAGCCGCGGTGGTAACGGCGGTTACCGCGGGTCGTGGGGTGGCGGGTATTATCGCTCTGGAGGAGGCGCACGGAGCAGCGGAGCCCGAATGAGCGGAGGCGGAGCCTCACGCGGCGGCGGAGGCCGAATGGGTGGTGGCGGCGCGCGCGGCGGCGGCGGGCACGGCGGCCGGCGCTAGCCTACTGGATTTTCCGCTGAAGCTCGTCGAGAGCTTGGTGGGCCGGGGCATAGTCAGGATCGAGCACGAGCGCGGTGCGGAAGTGGTGCTGAGCGCGCTTGTACATCTCTTTGGCCACGTAAGCACGCCCCAGGTTATAATGCGGAAAATGAAACGAATCGTAGCGCCGTGACTGCAGGGCGCGCTCGAGCCAGCGCACGGCCTCGTCGTAATCGCCCCGCTCAATCAAGTAAGCGCCGATGTCGTTGAAGGGCTTCCCGAATTCCGGGTCTACCTGGATCGCCTTCTTACACTCCTCGATCGCCTCATCCAGCTTGCCCTGTAAGTGATAAGTTGAGCCGAGAAAAGTATAGGCCTCCGCCGTGGGGTGCAGGTCGAGCGAGCGTTTGTAGAGCTCAACCGCCGTCTCGGTTTCGCCGCCCAAGTGATACTGATGAGCTTGCTTCATCAGTTCCCAGGCCGCCTGGTGATTTCCCGCGTTCATCTCCCTTTGCTCCCCGGAAATAGCTAGTCTGCCCATGCCCGCGGGCATTGTCAATGATGCATGCGCGTCATGCAGCGCGGGCGCCGGCATTTTCAGAGCGTTGCGTCCCGGCCATCTATCGTAGGCAGGTACACTGATTCGGGCGCAGCAGAACAGTGTCACTTTGGGGATCACTCCATCCGCCAGGGTGAAAACCAGCGTGTCAGCCAATACGTTGCCCAGCGGGTTGACTTGCTTATGTGACACGACGTGCACGAGTTCGGAATTCCGTAATGGTCTGTCATCGCGGGGGTGATAAACCGGAACGTGTGAGCGTGAACAAAAGCGCCGGGCACGCCTTCTTTCTGAATTTTAGGCATGTGACACGAAATGCACTGGCTTCCAGGGCTGCCCGGCCTGTGATGGGTATGCGCTTCAATCGTGCCCGCGTAAGGACCGTTAGGCGAGCCGCGACCGTGACACTCCAGGCACATCTGGTTTGTGCTTACCCGCTTGATCAACTCAGCCGCGTTACCCGTACCATGCACGTCATGGCAACTGAAGCATGTAACGCCGTGCCGATACATGAGGCTCTGCACGTAGTCGTTGCCTTGCATGCGGTTCTTGTGTGCGGTTCCATCCGC
>JBOGJW010000039.1:0-5789 GCA_050745245.1 Terriglobia bacterium
GAGGGATTCTACGTCAACGTTCAGGTTGACCGCGCCGCGGCCGCGCGCTACGGCCTCACCGTTGGCGACGTCCAGCGCGCCGTCGAGTCCGGCATCGGCGGCGAGGATATTTCAGTCAACGTTCAGGGGCGCCAGCGCATTCCGGTGAACGTGCGCTACAACCGTGATTTTCGCGGGGACCTGGATGCGCTTCGCCGCGTCCTGATCTCAACGCCGGCGGGAGCGGAGATTCCCATCGGGGAAGTCGCCCGGGTATACATCTCGCGCGGGCCTTCCATGATCCGGGACGAGCAGGCGCAACTGACGGGTTATATCTTCATGGACCTGACGACGCGCGACTACGGCGGTTTTGTGCGGCGCGCAACGCGGGCGCTGCGCGAAAAGCTGACGCTTCCGGCAGGCTACACCTATGAATGGTCGGGCGAATACCAATTCGAGCTGCGCGCGCGGCAGCGACTGAAGCTCATCTTGCCCATCGTATTCTTCGTTATCTTTCTGCTGCTCTACGCGATCTTTCATTCCACGGCCGACGCGGCGATGCTGTTCTTTCCCACGTTCTTCGCGCTTACCGGGGGGCTGGTGTTGCAATGGCTGCTCGGTTATCTCTTCAGCGTGGCCGTGTGGGTGGGCTATATCGATCTGTTTGGGATTGCAGTAGAGACCGGGGTCGTCATGATGGTGTACCTCTATGAGGCGCTGGATCTGAGGCTCGCCACGGGCCGGCCTCTCCGGCACGAAGACATCGAAGCCGCCACGATCGAGGGCGCCGTATACCGGCTGCGGCCGAAACTGATGACGGTGGCCTGCGTCATCGCCAGCCTCGCGCCGATTCTTTGGGAGACCGGAATCGGCTCCGACGTGATGAAGCCGATTGCCGCACCAATTGTAGGCGGGATGATTACTTCCTCCATCGCGGTGCTGCTTCTCATTCCCATCTTCTTCGCCACGATGAAGGAACGCGCGCTGCGCCGGGGCGCCGCGCTTCGGGCGCGACCGCCGCGTTGACTACGCCTCGCCTAGACGCATAGCCCCTGAGTGCTGAGCGCTGACTGATGAGTGCTGAGTGCTGAGTGCTGAGTTGTGATATGCTTTTGGGTTTTCCGCGGCTGAGCGCCGCGCGAGCTAATCCAACCGCGTGGGGAATCCAGATGAAATCGAAACTTCTGCTCATGTCTCTGTTGCTGGTCAGTTTCCTGCTGCTCGGCCCGGCGCTGATGCGGGCCCAGGCGGTCCCTGGCGATATTAAGCCAATCCTGGCGCAGCGGCTCCAGCCGCCACAGGTCGTCACCTTTCAGTTACAGCATTTCCTGATGGGGAAGGTTCCGAAACTCCCGCACCCGTCGAGCGCGGCGGAATGGACGGCCGAGGAGCGGCGCATCCGCAGCCGCGTGCTCCAGAACGTGGTTTATCACGGCTGGCCCTCGGCGTGGGTGAGTTCTTCTCCCGATTTTCAGGACTTGGGCACGGTGCCCACCGCCCAAGGCTATACGCTGCATAAGCTCCGCTACGAAATCGTGCCGGGCTTCTATACGACGGCGCTGCTCTATGAGCCGAGCCCGTTGCACGGGCGCGTCCCGGCCGTGCTGGACGTGATGGGACACTTTCCGGCCCTGGGCAACAAGGAGGAATTCGAGCAGAAGCTGTGCATCAACCAGGCGCTGAAGGGCATGATTGCGCTGAATCCCGAGTGGATCGACATGGGAGAGCTGAACACGAAGGGCAATCAGCACGAGTTCGCCGCCAGCCTCGACCTGGTGGGGATGAACGGCGTCGGGCTCTTTTACCTGGCGATGCGCCGGGGGCTCGACTATCTCGCGCGCGACCCGAACGTCGATGCCAGCCGGATCGCCGTGACCGGGCTTTCGGGCGGCGGCTGGGAGACGATCACTCTGAGCACCCTCGATCCGCGGGTGAACGTCTCGATTCCGGTCGCCGGCTACACCACGCTCGAGGGACGATTCGAGCGGCTGCCCGGCGAGCCGGGTGATAACGAGCAGAACCCCACCGATTTTCTCGTAGGGCAGGACTATTCCACGCTCACTGCGATACGAGCGCCGCGGCCCGCGCTGCTGATCTACAACGCCGAAGACAATTGTTGCTTCCGCGCTCCGCTCGTCAAGCCGTATGTATATGATGCGGTGAAGCCGTTCTATGCGCTGTACGGCAAGGAGAATAACTTCCAGTTTTACCAGAGCACCCTCATTTCAGCCCATAACTACGGGCTCGAGGACCGCGACCAGGCATATCGGTTTCTCGTAGAGCACTTTCATCTCGCGGCGAGCCCGGAGGAGATTCCCGTCGGCCAGGACCTGAAGAGCTACGACCAGCTTCTCGTGGGCGTTCCTCAAAATAATCTCACCATTCTGGGGCTCGCGCGAAAGATGGCGAGCAAGCTGACCCATTCGTCCGCGCCCGGCAGGTCGCAGCTTCAGGAGGTGGTACGTTATCACCCGGTCAGCGTCGCCCATACCTGGATGGAAGACAACACTTACCACAACCAGGTGGAGTCCCTTTCTTACCGATGGGAAATGAGCAACGGGTTGCCGGCGACGGGCGTGTGGATGCAGGAGGTGCAGACAAAGCCGCACGCGCCCCTGACGATCGTGCTGAACGACGGCGGCAAAAAGGCGGCTGGAACCGAGGTGTGGGATCGCGTCCCTGAAGTGGCCGACTGCATGGAGCGCGGCGAAAGCGTTGTGGTGGCCGACGTGCTGTTCACCGGCGATGATGTTCCTGCCGAAATGTCTTCTTTCGCGCAGATGCTCGCGGCGGTGGGCGAACGACCGTTGGGCATCGAAGCGGCCCAGCTAATCGGGCTGGCACACTGGGCGCAGAGCCAGTGGGCTCCCAGCCGGATCCGCTTGGAAACTAGCGGCATCCGAACTCAGGTGATCGCGCTTGTCGCCGCGGCGCTCGCCCCGCACCTGTTTTCAGAGGTCGAGGACTACGGCGGTATGCGCAGTCTAGGTTACTTGCTGGCGAAGCCCGTCCTTTACGATGACGCCCCGGACCTCTTCTGTCTGGACCTCTACAAGGACTTCGATATCGATCAGCTCAAATCCCTCGCCAGCCCTGCGCGCGTGGTGGAGCAGCACTACGTCCCGAGCCCCTCCACGCCGTAGCTGGCGGCGGAAACTCACAGTGCGCCGTCGACTCCACTCGATAAGGAGTGTTTCGCGGCCGAGGGAGGGGCGAGGACGCTCGAAAATAATCTCCCTGGTATTGCTTCCGGCGCTGCCGATCCCCGGTGTTGTTCCCTACTTTTTCCCGCCGTCCAGGCACAGTCAGGCTCCTCCAAATTACTCGCCCCCGACAGGTTCTTAGGGCATGCCCGCCGGGATGCACATGCCTCCCCCGATGCCGCAAAGCGTCTACGCGGGACTCTGGCGTGTTGATCACACGTTCAAGGCCAGCATTCACATCAAGAACACGATGGTCGCCAATTCCGTGCAGGTTACGCCTGCCCTCTTCATGGCGGATGGAAAGGAATACGATCTCTCCCCCATAAACCTGGGCCCCAATGCCGTCGCCGACGTGGACGCGAATAAGGCTTTGGCGAACGCTACGGCCGGAATTGCCGCTCATAATTCGCAGTATGGCAGCGCGGAGCTAAAATATATGAACCCGGGGCCCGGCGTGGTGACAGGCGAGATCAGCATGATCGATATTCCCCGCAGCCTTCTGTTCAAGAGCGGCTTCGGGATGATGATGAGTTCGATGCCCGCTATGGTGCCGAGCCTTCAGATTGTGGAGGGCCTTTGGTGGAAGCACGACCCCACCATCGATGGATTCGTGGACCTCGCGAACACCACTGGTAATCCCATAAATGTGACGCTACGCGTAGTGGGCGCGCACGGGCTTCGACTGCCCTCCGAGCAGGTGAGTCTCGCTCCTCACGCATCCCGGATGCTCGACCTTGATGATCTCACTGCCGGCCTCCCCGGCTTGGAAAATCAGGAGGGTGGAATCCGCGTGCAATGGACGGGATACATGGGCGACGTTACAGTTGATGGCGGCCTTGAGGGCGATGGCGAAGGCTATTCGGCCGACCTCCCATTTTGGCCGCACAAGCCCCCCAGCTCAACGGGTGAGTCGATGAATCCTGGGGAATCTCAACCTGTGGTAGCGCACAGTCACAAGGCCTCTGACGCGCTGACACTGGCGGCGGTTGGCATTATGGCGGGCTTTCCCGCCGTGTCCATGAATTTCCCCAGCGGCGTTCGCTTTACTCCATACATCACGCTTCGGAATACCACGCAGCATCCGCTGGCGCTAACGCTAGTGCTCTACCTGGCGAACAACGGCCAGAGCCAGTCATTTCCGTTGCCGCGGGAACTGCTTGCGCCTGACGAAACCCGCCAAATGGATATTGCGGGCAACCTGGCGAATCTGCGGCTGCAGAATTTCGACGGATTCATAAACCTGACCTACTCCTACCAAGGCGCTTGGGGAGACCTTCTGATGGCGGCGGGCAGCGTGGACCAGACGGGAAACTACGTTTTCCAGGTACTGCCGCAGGGCGTCACGCCAGGCTGGGCAAAAGATATTGCTGGATGGACTGTGGACGGCGGCTACGACACGATGTTCACGCTGTGGAATCCGGCAAGTCAGCCGGAGGATTTGATTGCGACGTTTTATGACGCCAGCGGCTCAGGAACCTACCAACTCCCGGTTCACCTTGCCGCTTACACCTCGGTGAACATCGACATGGCCCAGCTCATCGCGCTCGGCGAGCCGGACGCGACCGGCAAAACATTTCCCAGAGGGGTCACCGGGGGCAGCGCGACCTTTTCCGGCACGCGTGGGATCGAGAGTCTTATCGAAGTTGCCGTGAATGCCGCGGAGTTCAGTGTTGCGAACGCGACCTGCGGCTATTACTGCATCTGCTGCTCTGGGGTCTGCAATCTCGTTATATGTGCTGCCTCGACGTACGTAGCCGTCAACGGGACGATAGAACTTTACGCATACGCGTACTACAGCAATGGCGTCCAGCACGACGTCAGCAGTCAGGTGATATGGTCGAGCGACGACACCACCCTGGCGCAGATGCTCGCTTCTCCGCCCGGCGAGGTCCAGGGTGTCGCTATTGGAGCGCCCATAATCAGCGTGCAGGGACAATTTCGCCCGAGCGGGCAGGTTTGCGGCTGCGCGCCAACATGCCCCGGCCCGACAACCTTCAGCGCCGATCAACAAATAGATGTGATTTCGGTCCAGGTCACCTCAGCCGACCTCACGTCAGATGGAGTAACAGTAGCTCTGGACGGGCCTACCGGCGTCAGCGGCACGCTCACCGTGACATGGAACGGACCTAGCGGCAATACGGATATCGCAAATACAAATGAGGGCGTCGGCAGCTACCCGTTTAACCCCTCGCTGACAGGCCTCGTTGCCGGCCAATACTCCGGGATAAGCGCAACGTGGCTTTCCGTCACCGGGCAACACAGCTACAACTTTTATGTTCTGGGAAATTACCGGCACAGCCAGTACAATACGCCGACTGAGTCGAGCTGCACGGGAGGGACCGGCTCCGCTTACCTCGTCAACAGTGTCACCTGCGCTTATCAAACTGGGTCGCTCGTGGCCAATTTCATCAGTCAATCGTGGCTGAACGGGAGTGGTATCACCGCTGGCGCCTACTACGGTTATCACACAGAACAGAACGCACAGTATTGCATCAATAACCAGAAGCTTCCAGCCGACGCATCGGGTAAGAGTTTTGCATTTATTTCCAGCATTACGCCGGGTTGCGGATCCTCCTATGCCTTGAGCTCGACTACCATAGCGTGGCC
>JBOGJW010000040.1:0-3930 GCA_050745245.1 Terriglobia bacterium
GATTTGATCCGGCGCGAGATCCGCTTCGCCGGAATTTACGGCTACGGGCGCGACCACTTCCCTCGCGCAATTGGCTGGCTTGCCGGCGGACGGATCGAGTACGAAAGCTGGATCAGCGAGGCCCAGCTTGCGGACGGGCAAGGGATTTTCGAAGACCTTGCCCGTCCGGATACCCGCCAGGTCAAAGTGATACTAAAGCCGTGAGGCTGCTCTGCGTAGAGCCGCCATGCTGGCGGCATGTGAAAATAAAAAGGCCGGCGAGACGCCGACGCTACCTTCTCACGCTTCGTTTCGCTCCGGTCATGCGGGCCGGGTCGAGCAGGCGATCCAGCTCGCTCTTGGTGAGCAGCTTCTCTTCGAGGCACACTTCAGGAATTGTCTTGCCGGAAGCAAGCGCCTTCTTCACAACCTGCGCCGCGCGGTCGTAGCCGAGCACCGGGTTCAGAGCGGTGGCGATGCTGGGCGTCCGGTACGCGTAGCGCTCGCAGACCTCGCGATTGGCCTGAATACCCCGCACGCCGCGCTCGGCCACGACGGCGCAGGCGTTCTTGGTGATCTCGATAGCGTGCAGAATATTCCAGGCCATCGCCGGCATCATCACATTCAGTTCTAACTGGCCCGCCTGCACCGCCAGCGCGACGACCGTATCGCAGCCGACCACCTGGAACGCTACCATGTCCATCAGTTCGGCCATCACCGGGTTCACCTTGCCGGGCATAATGCTGGAGCCCGGTTGCAGCGCCGGCAGAACAATTTCGCCCAGGCCGGTGACGGGCCCGCTCGCGAGCAAGCGAAGGTCGTTCGAGATGCGAATCAGCTCCAGCGCCAGGTTGCGCAGCGCGCCGGAAACGGCGGCCAGCGGAAGCTGGGACTGCATGGCGGCGCGGAGATCGGGAGCAACACGCAGGTCAAGGCCAGTAAGCTGATGAAGCCGATCCACCACCAGGCGCGAAAAGCGCGGATGCACGTTCAGCCCGGTGCCGGCCGCGCTGCCTCCGATGCCGAGCGCTTCGAGCGTTACGGCCGCGGAGCGAATCTGTTGCCCCGCTTCCCTCAGCGCCTCGGCATACGCCGCGAACTCCTGGCCTAATCGAACCGGCACGGCGTCCTGCAGGTGCGTGCGCCCGCTTTTTAGAATCCCGTCGAACTCATCCGCCTTGGTACGAAATGCGCCTTCCAATTTCTCTAAAGCCGGATAGAACTGATTGAGCAGCAGCAGAGTGGCGAGCCGCATCGCCGTCGGAAACGTGTCGTTCGTCGACTGGCCGAAATTCACGTGATCGTTGGGATGGACGAGCGAGTGGTCGCCGAGCCGCGGCTTCACGCCCTGGCGCTCCGCCAGGTGAACAATCGCGAGGTTAGCGAGCGCCTCGTTCACGTTCATGTGAAAGCTGACGCCGGCGCCAGCCTGGTACACGTCGACGACGAACTGGTCGTTGTAGAGCCCGCTGGCGGCGTCTGCGGCGGCGCGCACGATGGCTTGCCCGATCTGGCGCGGAACGAGGCCCAGCTTTACATTGACTTCGGCACAGGCCTGCTTGAGCAGGGCGTATGAGCGGATAAAGACCGGATGAGCGCGCAGGCCGCTGATGGGGTAGTTTTCAACCGCGCGAGCCGTTTGCGCGCCGTAGAGCGCGTCCGCCGGGACTTTGACGGCGCCGAGCGAGTCGTGTTCTGTCCTGAATTTCATGGCTGCGGAAAAACGTGGCGGCGACTTTACGTCGCCATAGACGGCCGGGCGCAGCCCCTCAGGTCTGCGCCAGCCTGCGAAACCCCTCTGCTAGTTCGATGCCCGCGCTCGCCTGAACGAGCTTACCATCACGGAGGGCGCGGGATCAGGTTAAGACCTGATGGCCTTACCGCCTGTCATGGCGCTGCAATAGGAATGAAAAAGCCGCGGAGCTGAGAAACGCAGGTCCGCGCTACCGAGCCCATGGCACGCGCGAAAACAAAGAAATACTGGTCTGGCGAAGTCACAAAAAAGAGCAACGCGCTCGATCTCGAGCCCAGCGTCTTCACCTGGAGCGACCCCAAGCGCATCGCGCAATCACTGAAGCATTCGGCGGAGGTCAGCACGCGGCGCAAAGGCACGCCAAAACAATCCGCGATGTCGATGCTCAACTTCTACCTCAATCGCGCTGGAAAAAATCTCAGCGTCAGGCAAAAGAGAACGCTCGACCGCGCGAAGGATGAGCTTCGGAAGGCGTTCGAGGAAAAAGGGTAGCATGCACCGATGTCATTCTGAAGCCCGGCAGTTTTTGCCGGGCTGAAGAACTTTTTTGTTTTGGCGCTCGTGAGCGGCGCATACACCGCGCATTTTGCGGCGTGGGCGGGTATCCCCTAAGCCGGATTTCTCGCCAACTGCGGCGGCTCGGCGGAAGGGCGGGGTTGAAACCCGCCCTTCCCTCAACCGTGGTGAGAAGACTGCCCTAGCTCCCGCCGCGCCTTACCACGCGAAGTTCTTTCGCCGAACAGAGATCATAGACCGCGCCCCGCCACTCGATCCGCCGGATGAAGCCGGCGACGCTGAAATTGAAAAACATCACCCACGGAACCAGCCACGCCAGGCGCCAGTAGCACGACGCGTAGCGCCCAATGGTCTCTTTTTCTTCCGGGAACAGCTCGCGGGCGGCCACGCTGCGCAGCGCTCCTTTGGCCGTTCCGAGAGCGAGAACAACGATGAGAAAGGCCGCCGCCGTCGCTCGAACTGAACCAACCGAGCGGGGCCGCGCAATCAGCGCCAGGCCCCACACGAACGTAATCGCGTACAGACTGTAGGAAGCGAGACCAAGCTTCCAGAATCGCGACGCGTAGACGCGCGTGATGATGATCTGGCGATTGGCCCAGCGCAGGAACTCGCCGAAGCGCGCGCCGCCTGAAGTGGCCACCAGGCAGCGCGGCTCAAAGTGGATGCCGCCGCCAGCGTCGCGCACGGCGCGCGTGATGCAGTAATCGTCGCTCACCGTCATCCGCCAGTATCGCTCGGCCACTTGCAGGCGCTCGAAGTCCGCCCGCCGGATCGCCATCGAGCCGCCCCAGGCAAAGTTCTGGTTGTGCTCCCCCATCATCGTGGCGATAGAGGCGTCCCAGGCGGATTGCAGCCTTGATGTGAACCCGCGGCCGGGAAGATACCAGCGGAATCCGGTGCTCATCGTAATCCCGGGCTCCCCCAGCGGCGCGATCAGCGAGCGCAGCCAGCCAGCGCGCGGGCGCGCGTCGATATCGGCAAAGGCCAGCGCTTCGACCTCCGGCTCTACGGCTTTCAGCCCCGCCAGAAGGTTGTTCACTTTTTCGCCGTTCGTGTCAGAAAGGCCGGCGACCACGAGCGACGCCTTTCCCGTTCCAGCGCCTGGGGGACGCTGGCGCTCGGCCAGCAGGTTAGCGAGACGCCAATGAGCGGGATCATCGCGTGACGCGACCACGAAGATAATCTGATAACTGGGGTAATCCTGGTTGAAAAATCTTGCGGCGTTCTCCGCCAGGTCCTCGTCGTCGCCTTTGCAGGGGACGATGACCGCGGAGGGCGGGTGATAACCCCCCGGTGGAGTCTTCCGGCTGCGGCGCACCAGGCGGAGGAATGTGAACCCTCCGCGAAGTGAGAGCGCGCTCTGAATCGTGAGCAGAACGGCGAGCGTTAAGAAAATCTTCATCCTTTGCGGGAGCTTATCACACCCTGATTCCCGAACGCTTCGGAGCCCGTCATTCTAGCGCAAGCGAAGAATCCCCGTATTCCGCCCGGCTTCAAAAGAATACAGGGATTCTTCGCTCGGCCGCCGCGGCGACCGCGCTCAGAATTACCGATTCCCCTCAGGTTCGGCCCGGTTGCGGCCCTGCCGCAATGCGCTGCAAGGCCATCCCTGCGCAGCGCGGCGAAGCCGCAATCACAGAACGTGTCATCCTGAGCGCAGCGAAGGACCTGCTTGTGTTGAA
>JBOGJW010000041.1:0-12214 GCA_050745245.1 Terriglobia bacterium
GCCCACACCAGTGTTGTTCCACTCGACTGAAGGCATTCCCCGGCGGGGCCGAGCGAAAGATTTCCGTAGCTGTTGATGCCGATACCGTAGATCAGTCCGCCCGCGGCGGTAGGCGGAGCGAGCGCGCTGAAAGCTGCGGTGGCGGTGCTCTGGCCGGTACCGCCGTGACCAATGGTCACCGGCTGCGCCCACCCTACCGAGATCGTCCCGGAGCTTGTGAGCGGGCTCCCGCTTACCGTAAATTCGCCCGGCATTGACAAACCAATACTGCCCAATGCACCCGCGCCGCTGCTGCCGCCTTCGGTACGCAGCGAATTAGTTCTGGCATCGTAGACGGACGTAAGGACCTGATCGGCCCCGGAAGGGCCCGCCTGCGCCCGAGTGCGCACTGCCGGTGCGACCATCAGTATTGGAATGAAGAACAGGATGGCGCCGCAGCCGCGCTCACGCCGGCGCGAATCATGCGTCCGCAGCGGTAGCGTTCGCTTGCCGCCGATACTCGCGATTTTGTTTCCACTCAGTCCCAGACCGGTCACGCGTCTCCTCCAATGTCCGGCACGTCAATTTGCCCGCCGCCCCTTCCCGAAACAGTCCCCGCTGCCTGGGCGACGGTCTCTCCCCTCACCGCGACAATACCTTCGTCGCTTTCCTCAGGCAGTGCAAAACGCTCCCGGATAACCTTGCGAATATTCTTTTCGCTCACTACGAGGCCCTGCTGAGCCAGCGCCACCAGGTCCGCGGTGATCTGGCTGACGCTTCGAGCCTGGACGTTCGCCGGGAACAAACGCGGGCACGGAGCCTCATCGCCAAAATTCAGCGCCGTGAGCCGCCGGATCGTCGACTGGGTGATTTCGGCCGCGATCTGATGAGCCAGGCCTTCGAGCCCCAGCATGAAAAAGTCCGTCGCCGTCGCTCCCAGGGCGCGCGAGCCGTGTTCGCTGCTCCCCAGGTCCATAAAAGTGGCGAGCGCCACCCGAGAGATCATCTCGTTGTGGTGCTGGATCGAGGGCATCACGTCGCGCAGATTGCCCTCATAACCGGCGATTCGCAGCCCGGTGTGAGCGTCGCCCGGCGGCTCGACTAACCCGGTCGCCTCGTGCGCCGCAATCTGCGTTACGAAGCTGTACGCGGCGGCGCGGTCTTCCGCGGCAAAACCCGGCGCCAGACGAAAGACGGGAATGCCCAGCGCGTTTCTCTCATTGGCGATGGCATCGATCCGGTAGAGCTTCGACTTCACGTACCAATGCGGGTACATTGCGCGCTGCAAGGCGATACCCCAGAAGTTTGCTCCCTCCTGCTGATAGGTGAAGCGCGCCACCTTGTCGGCAGGCAGAAGGGCGTTCAGGAATTGCTCGCGGCGGTAGCCGTACTGCTCAAGCGCCAGCAGAGTCTCGCCGTCCTCTTCCGTGTGCCAGCGGTAGAACGTAACCGGGAGGCGCGCCGGCAGCGAGCGCAGACGGATGCGATCGCCATCAAGCGTCCAAACATCTTCATGCACAGCGCAGCCGAAGTCGAGCATCAGAAGAGCGTTTGAAATCACGCTATGCCAGGATTGAGAAACCCATCCTCCAGCCGAGTTCTTGAACTCAAGTCCGCCGAAAAGGTTCTCGCGAACGAAGGCGGCAATTTCCTTGCTCCGGCGTCCGTTGTCCGGAGGCTGTGGCCCCGTTGATTTCGGACTCCACACTCCGGACTGCGAACCCTCTGCCGGCGCCATTTCCCACTTCGCGCTTAGAATTGGCAGCTTGCAGGCCAGAAGCGTCGCCCGCACCTGGGCGTCTCCGCGCCGCATTTTCTCGTAAACCGGAATCGCGTTCCGGCCCATCAGCTCCGCATTGTACTCGCCCAGGTCCAGGAGGTAGCCGGACGTAATAGGCGTGCCGGAGAGCCCGAGAGTCTGGTCAGGCTCCGGTCGCGCGGAGGGCGCGGCCGTGCGGCCTGCCGCGGGAGTAGTAACCGGCTGCAGGGGCGCCCAACTTGCCGTTCCCGGCGCAAACGGCGCGGCGTGCCGCGTTGGGCGTGTTTCCAAGCCAATCGCGCGGTCAGACCAGCGGAGGGCCCGATCGATCCGGCTGCGCAGCGGAGCCGCCGGCCCTTCGCCGTGCGCTCGGAGCGCCCGAATTCTGCCGAGCAGTGAGGCGGCAGAGCGTCCGTTCGACGAGTTGTGGAATTCCTCTTTCATTTACGTGCGCCCTGATCCAGGGCAATCGAAGCGCAATGTTTCGCGCTGGCCGAGACGGCAATCAGTCTGTTTGCTGGCTTGGATCGGGCCGCCACGGCCTCCCCAGGTGGCCAATCCACATGTCGGGCTGAGACATCATCGCGTCTTCCAGGTACGCGTACGGCATCCAGAAGCACCCGTGGTCCGCCCACCCGGGCCCCCAGGAATTCTGAATGTGAAACGCCGACCGCTGGTCGTCGTATCCGCGAATTACGACCGCGTGGCCGCCCAGGATTGCTTCTCCCGCTCGTGGCATCGGCAAATGGCCGTCGGCGCCGATTTCCTCGAACGATTCATATACGACAAAGCCCAGAATGATGGCGTAACCCGAGGCAAGGACGTGCCGGGCCGTCAGCACGTCCGGCACGCGGTGATAAGCGCCCAGCCGGAAACGCGAAGCCTCCGTCAGCGCCTGAGCGTTGTTATTGGCGACCGCGGAGGTGAAATCCGTCGGGAGATAGGGATCTTCGGCTTCCGGGCATACACCGACATGCGCGAGGACGTAGAACACATCGCGGACCGCCGCTCCGGCATCCGAATTAACGTCGTCGTTCCAGGGAAGTTTGCGCTCCTGGTAGTAAAGAAAGAGGCGGCTCAGGTCTTGATCGCTGGCCGAGTACAATGAGAACTTTTGCGCCAGGAATCGCCGGTAGAGAACACCCGAATTCGCCGTGCACGAGCCGAGCTCGCCCTGGTCGTAAACGGGCAGGCCCAGCCCGCCGAACGCGTCCGTACGAACCGGCAGCGGGGCGCCGGTATTCCTCAGGGTTATCGCCTGCTCCGCGGATAGCACGAAGTCGCGCCCGTCGGGAGCATCGGGCTTACGCCCGAGTCTTTTGCCGAGTTTTGGCGTTTTCACCATGTCCAAAGGTTCTCCACTTGGGTTTTCACTATTGCAGCACCGCGCCCGCGAAGGCCTGGTTTACCAGCGTGCTCGAGGTTGGCTGGGCGACGATCGCGTTGTACTGCTTCTTGAGTGCGCTCGCATTCAGCGGCACAGCGCCTGCAGGAAGCGTGGGCTTGCCGCCCGCCGAAATCACCGGAAGAATCTGCTGCATTGAATTCACTTCCGTGCTGATGAGCGTCACCACCGCGCTGATCTTCTGCGCTGTGGCCGGATCGCTGATGTGAAGCGCCGGAAGAAGGCTGTTCAAGTTCGAATTCACTTCGGTGAGCATGGTGTCGATCTTCGCGATCGTGGTTGTGTCCGGTGACGATTCATACTGATTGATAAGCTGTCCCGCCAGGTTCAGATCGCTCGACACCTGGTTCGCGGACCGGGTGATGGTGCTCAGGTCCTGCGCCGAGACGGTCTTTCCTTCCAGCAGGCCGACCGCAGTAACCAGGTTCGTCACCATCGGCAGCACCACCGGCAGAATCTCTTGCGCAATCTTTACCCACTGCGCTACGCCGCACGCCCCCGCGAGTATCGCCAGCGCCAAAACGGGAACCAACAGAATTTTTTTCATCTGCGTCTGCTCCTTCGGAGATTGATTCATTTATTCATCGGCTCATTGATTCAATGAAAAAATGAATCAATGATTCAATTTCGTCACTTCGGCACCGGCGACTGCTTCAGGTACATCGCCGCGCCGACGATAGCGCTGACCACAGCCACAGTACCCAGGTTTCTCCAGCCGCCGGCCTCTCCGGGGTTGAAGTGGCGCGGGTCGGCAATCAGCACCGAAATCGAATTCGCAGCGCTCGCCACGACTGCCGCAACGAGCCCCTTCAGCCAAAGTTTCCAGTTCATTGCTTTGCCTGTTTGGCGCCCTTGCGGACGAATTCCTTCTCGATAACGTGCTCAACGCCGGTCGCGCCCTTCTTGATCCCGCGGCCCGCCTTCTTTACGTCGTTCTCCGCTTTCTCGAAAACCTTCTTCAGCCTGCTTTCCTTTGTGGTCGCCATGTGCCTCCTTTTGGTCGCGAGCGCTAAGCGGTGCGGCAAGACCGGGAAGCAAGCTTGCCCGTCCGTCCGTCCGCGCGCGCCGCGGCTTACAAAGTTGCTCCCTGAACTCCGGCGAATTCCGGCCGTCCGGCGAGTGCGCCGACCTCCGCCAGGTGATAGGTGGGCTGCTGAGCTGCGGTCTCCGCCAGGCAAAACGCCCACCAGTGGTCCGCGTGGCCAAATCGCGCGTCGTGCTCGGTATCAAACCGGAACTGCCCGACGGCGTTCTGCGTCTTCTTCACGGCGCGAAACGACGCCCGCACGTTATCGTCGTCCGGAATGCGTACTCTCATCTCTTCCATCCGGCGCTTGGCGTAGACGGCCAGCGCTTCCTTGCTCTGCTGCGTGAACTGCACCCCCTCGGCCCTTCCCGGAAACTCCTGCGCCAGTTGCTCGGCGATCACCAGCCCCATTCCCGACTGGTCGATGTTGATGCGGCGGATCAGGGGCATCAGAGCGCGCGCCTCGCGAAGCTGGTTCGGCGTCGGCATATCGCGCATCTGAACGACGCCGCGCGTCCAGGTGACGTCGCCCACCGCTTCCGAGAGCCAGATCACCGAAAGATCGCGGTTCCGCGCAATGTCCCAGCCGGCATACAGGCCTTCGGCCAGTGACGAGTGACGAGTGACGAGTGGCGAGCCGTCATTCCCGCGAAAGCGGGAATCCAGGACGACAGTCGCCTCCGATGAAACGCAGGACTGAAACAGTTCCGCCGGAATCCACTGCGCTCCCGCGGAGAGGAATTCGCAGCAGAACTCCTGCCGCCACGCCTCTTCATCAACGCCGGCCTGCAGCCGCTCGAGATTCACCGCCAGCCCTTGCTCGACCGCCATGCGGATGTCGCACCAGTGTGGGGACCACCCGAGCGCGCTCTGAGCATCCCGTCCCTGCTGAAGCGCCTGCATGCGCGCCCGCGCGAGAACCGGTTCCTCCAGTCCCGCGGCCTTCGCCAGCTCGTAGAACTTGCCCTGCTGGCCGTTAGGAGTAGAAATCACCTCCAGGCCGAAACCGCGCGTCGTGATCGGATAGAGGGCGGTGTAGATCTTTTCGGCGTCGGCGTGGAAGGCAAACTCATCCAGGGAAACGTTGCCGGTGTAACCGCGCGCCGTATCCGGATTGGCTGGCAGGCCGTAAATCACCGATCCGTTAGGGAAGCGCACTTCGAGCTGCTTGATGAGCGTTCCCTCGAAGAACTGCGACTCGTTGAACTGCGAGATCACGCCGCAGGACTGAATGTGATCCTGCACCTTCTCCATCAACAGCCGCGATTGCCGCTCGCCCTTGGAAAGGAAGATCCACGTGGTGCGCCGTTCCAGGCACTTCAGCACCGCTCGCAGAGTGGCGCAGAACGAGTAGCCCGTCTGCCTGCCTTTCACCACCAGCTTCAGCGGCGAGTTGTCTTCCACCCAGCGGCGCTGATAAGGCAGCATCTGCACGGCGGGCTTCAGCGCGCGCGCGGCTACGCTCTCAACGCTTGAGGGCGTGGAACGACCGATGCGCTTCCGCGAGCTGGTTGCGCCGGAAGGCGCGCCAGCTTTTTTCGAATTGGACCTGATCTCAGCCTTTCGCATGGCCGTCTGCGGCGTTTTCCTTTTCAGCCTCGCCCGCGGAGGCGAGGCCGTAGATTTCCTGAATCTGCCTCATGATTTCGGGGCCAATGGTGTGCTCGCGTCCTTCGCGCTCCACGGCGCTCTGGAGCTGTTCCAGCTTGCTCGCGAGCAACTCGCGCTTAGTGACTTCGGTCTTCAGGCGCGCTTCCAGGATCTTGCGATCCAGCGCGAATTTTTTGATCTGGAGTCGAAAAGCTTCTTGTTTAAGGACTACGTTCTCCTGCTGGCCCTTTATACGGAAAGCTTGGTGCGCCCTGGCGGAGACGCTGCCGCGGTTCACTCCCATCAGCCCCGTAATCAGCACGGCTTCTGCGAGGTCCCCGTGATCCGAATTTGAATCGGCGAGCGCCTCGCGCAGCTTCCGCGCCGTCTCCAGTTGGTGGCGGATGCGATCCTGCTGCAGCGTCAGGTCGCGCCGGTAATAGCGCTCAATGGCTCGCGCGCTGATTTGAGGACCGCCCATCTCACGCACCGCCTCCTCGGCATCTTCGATGGTCGCTCCCTCGACCAGCATCTGCCGCAGCGTTTGCCGCTGCTCGTCGGGGAGTTGTTCGACCGACTTGCAGGTCTTTGCCTGCTGATCGCCCGCCTCTTCGTCGCCGGGCGCGCTCTTCGGGTTGGCAGAATTGTTTTTTGCTTTCGGCATTAGTTGCCCGGCTCCAGATAGATCCCGTCGTCCTGCGGCAGGCGGCCGTCGCGGTAATCGATGCCCTTGGCCGTGATCTTCACCAGCGAGACATTTCGGTGACTGTGCGGCCCGCGAACGCCCTCAACCGCCACGAGCCCCTTCTCCATCAAGTACGCGACGTGGAAATTGAGCTCTTCGAGGGGAATGGGATAACCGAAGAAATCCAGCTCGCCCTGGAGAAGGGGCAGCGTGGCCGCCTGCGGATAGATCAGGCCCAGGTAGTAAAGAATCTTCCCTCGAATGATTTCTCTGTGGCGAAGCGATGTCGTCATACTCGGGTTCCTCGAATGGCGAATTCCGGCAACTCCGCCGGCGTCGGTCCACAAAACACCCCGAGCCGGCGCCGCTCTGCACGGTAGGTGGCGGATGGGTGCAGCCGGGCCGGACAGCGCTCCCGCGGCGCAACGGGCCTTGGACGCGACTGCCAGCCCTGCTGCTGCGTGCTCCCCTCGAAGAGCAGCGCAAGCCTTGACCAGGTGCCCAGGATCTCTTCGTTTGAGCCAAACCGAATGGCGCACCGGCCTCGTCGAATCGCTTCCGGATTAGCAAGGCCAGTCTCCCGGCCCTCGTGCGCCGTCAACTGCAGGCGCATCGCATGGTGACCGGAGCGGTTACGCCGCCCGCAGCGGATTTCCGTTTTGACCCGGATTGATCCTGGTTGCTTCATCTTCAGGTCCTCTGCGCTCCAGCGTGGCCGCGCAAATGCGCTACTCGGCCCCGGCCCCCGGCCCGCTGCGAAGCGACTCAATCAGGTCGCGGTAAATCCTCGCCCGCAACATGCCGCGCGCAACGTAGTCGGGATCGAAGGTCTCACCTTCGGGGTCTCCGGTGTTCCAGCAACGGAACAGGGATTCGAAATCGCTCGAAAGCCTCAGCCGGAATCTGCGGGCGAAGTCTGTCAGCAACTCGACGGCGAAGCGGTAATGAAACTGCGGATCGAGAAGCTGGCGGATGGCCGCCTTACGCTCTACCATGTGGTAGCCCATGATCTGGGTCAGCCCCCAGGAAGTTGCCAGCGCGCGCAGCTCGTGGTCCTCCATGCCGGAGATTGCACGCAGCGCTTCCGGCGAGAATTCCGTCGCGGCAAGGCGGCCCGGCAGCGGCTGGGCTGGCGCGCCCGCGCTCTGCTGCAGCGCCGCCAGAAGCGTCTGCCGCCCGATGCTTCCGAACGCCGCGACGCGGCCGCTGGCAACGGCCCTGAGGTGCGCATAAGTCTCTTGCTCGAAGCAGGACGCTTCAACCTCGCCGCCCGACTCGTTTGCAGTGAGCGCGGCAAGGAACTCGGCGGGCAGCGCCGAGCCCGAAACCGCCGCGGCGATGTAGCCGTGGCAGCGGTTGTAAACCCGTGTCATCAGCCTCCGTTCGGCTTGCCCTCGGCTGCTGAGTGCGGGGGAGGATTGCGCGCCCACGCCAGGGAGATCGAGGCTACCCGCCTTGCCCGATGTTTCCGCTGAAGCTGAGTTCTCAGCAGTGCCGCCCGGCTGGTTGTTCTGCTCGTTACTCACGAATTAACACTAGCATTCGGCCGCGAAGCGATGGAGACGCACGGGACGGATGAGACAGTTTTTTTTCGGGGCTTTTGTGCCTTATTGAGGACGGGGGTGTGGCGCTTCCCGGAATCAGCGGGCAGTAAGGCGGCGAGAATCGGGAAAAAACCTGGCGGGACAAGCGCTCGCGCTGGCTATCGGTCCGAAGCTCCGTTCTCACGCATAGCGCTCAGGTTACTCAGGCCGCCGGACCAGCATTCGAAGGTGCGGCCGCCACGTTCGTCATCTTTGAAGAAGGCGAGGTAGGTCATCGTGTTGAAGGCGGCGAAGGCTTCACGGCCGGGATCGAGGCGGGCGAGTTCGTGAACGGGCCGCCACGTCCCGGAGTTCAGATAGATTTGGTGAACCGCGCCTCGCACTGAGAAGCACGAATCCAGGGGGACGATTTCGTGGTGATGGGTGTGCCCGTAAACCACGAACCGCGCCCGCCGGTTCTTGAACCACTTTTCGCGAAGAGCGTACGGGTAATACGATTTTTTGCGGCTCCCGAACCGGCCCACCATCCAGCAGAGTAAGCGGCTGCATTCCGGGCTCAGGAGGCGCTTGGATGCGCCGAGAGCCCAGCGTAGCTTCTCGACTGAACTCAGCGGGTGCCGAACCGAGAGCTGATCGCGTACGAAGGGAAGCCGGAGGAATCCGTCGGCCAGCCCGCTCCAGATCTCTTGAACTTGCCGGTGAAGTTTGGGATCGGGACAGGCGCGGCGGAGCAGTCCTCCCACCCACACCGGGACCAGCATCAGCGGACGCACGTTGTCAATCTCCCTGAAGCCATCGAGGCATTCCGGCGGAAGTTCGTCGCCAAGCTGGGACCTCACTTCCGCGGCAAAGCGTGTGACGAGGTCGATAACCACCGCATCGCCCAGAGCCGGCGAGTCGCGATCGCCGGTACAATTGAACGGGTCGTAGATATCGCCGTGGCGCGCGCACACGCGGTGCTCGTCGAGAACGCGCCGGACCGCACCGGCGGCAGGCTCTTCGGCGTCATGCGGAAACGGCAGCTCCGGATTGTTCTCCAGCCCCAGCGCGCCTACGATGCGGCGCCGGATCTGGCCGTAGGCGGAATGCGGCAGGTGATAAAACCAGTCGTGGTTGCCTACCATGTAGTGCACCCGCACTCGTACCGGAACGCGCGCGCATGCCTGCGCCGCCGCTCCCGCGCTCGAGCCTCCGTGCGGCGTGGCCGGAGGCACGCTCGCAATCGCGGTGCTGTGAAGCTCCCGCAGCAGCGCGAAGAAGACCCTGTTTCTCTTGAGGATCCCGTCGGTGATGGCCGCCACCTTCTCTGCCAGAGCCCCGGTTTGAGGCGCATCCCAGGGCCTGACGCCGGATGGCCCCCCGTCATTTCCCTCCAGCCACTTCGACGAGCGGAGCACGTCCAGGAAATCACCGAGCAAAACAAGATTCAGCTCCTCGATTGGCCGGTACTTACCGTCCGCCCGCCACGAGGCGGCGTAGACAAGATTGCGGAGCCGCTCGCGGAACGCGCGCAGCGTGCCCTGGTGCACGGTCTCGCCGGAACTGCCGTCCGTCAGGTGAACGTCGCTGATGATGACCAGCATTGTGCCTCCAATGAGATATGTAGCGGCGCTGTCCTCAGGGCCGCCACGGTCTCAATTAGCGTCAAGACACCAAAACACCCGCATTGTAGGGCAAGCCGTTTTGGGCTTGGAGACTGGCGGGACAGATGGGACGGTTTATTTTTGAAATGGTGAATGATGGTGGTGCTGTCAGTAATGTACTGCGGCAAAGCTGAGCCGGTGACCGGCGGTTTGCCGTGACCGGCAGGCTACCTGGCGGTGAGCACGGAGTGCGGAACCGAGCGTGTGCACCCAATGGTGTATGCGGATGTTATGACCGCAAGAAAACGATGAGTAGAAAGAAATACCCGGCGAAGCGTAAGGCTACTCGCGAAATGGCAAGGCAGGTGGAGGCGCTCGCGAAGTGCCAGCGCCTCAGCGACAACCGTGTTCTGGTGGAATCGATCGAGCAGGGGATCCAAGCGCGCTACCAGAAAGAGAAAGCATTCTTTGGCATCGCGGAACGGTTTCGCGCCGCAACCGACCCGAAGGAAATTACGGCGCTAGGAGAAGAGCTGGGGCGCTTTGTGTTTGGTGAATGATGCCGTAGATTGAAACCCGATATAGCCTTCTCGTAATGCATGGCTACTAGTTTGGTGGTGTCCAGAAATCGCTTGAAATGCCTCAGTCTTGGGCGCGGATGTAGCGGCGGGTTTATCCCGCCATCCAAAAATGGCGGCGTAAAGCCGCCTCTACGCGCCTGAAACTGAGGCATTACAATCGCTTGATAGATGCGCTTGCACCGCCCGAAAACTCTGTTAAGCTTTGTCCCATGCAGGAGAACCTCTTTCCGACAGAAACTTCGGACGCCGCATCCGAGATCCGACCGCGCCGTGTGCAGGGAGGGGTTTGCACAACTCAGATCACGGTGTCGGCACATGTGGGAGATAACGCCGATCTGTTCCCGAAAATTCTTGATCTCCATGTGCCCAAAGGCGCAACCATTGCGGACGTAACCTATGGAAAGGGCGTCTTCTGGAAAAAGGTTAAGCCAGGAAGTTATAGGATTTTCAGGAGCGATGTCCAAGACGGGGTCGACTGCCGTGATCTGCCATACTGGAAACATTCTCTTGACTGCGTGGTTCTCGATCCGCCGTACATGGAGGGTCTGTACCGGAAATCAAATGGGCATTTGGCCGGCTCTGGCTCACACAGCGCATTTCGGGACCACTATTCCAACGGGCAAGCTACAAATGGGGGTCCGAAGTGGCACGCCGCTGTTTTGGACATGTACTTCAAGGCGGGGAGAGAAGCGTATCGCGTTCTTAAGCCCGGAGGTACCCTGCTCGTTAAATGCCAAGATGAGGTTTCGGCTAACACTCAACGATTGACGCACGTCGAAATTATCCTCCAATACGAGGAGCTGGGTTTCTATGCGAAGGATTTATTTGTTGTGGTTCGTACCAACGCTCCATGTATTACGCGCCTTAAAAAGCAGGTCCACGCCCGCAAAAACCATTCCTATTTCCTGGTTTTCGTAAAGGGTCTACCGCCTCACTCTTTTCGCTACCAGACGATCAAGAACCGTAAATAGATTTTTCTCAAATGGTAGCTTCAGCGGCCAAGAGATCATCATGGCACTTTTGAGCAGCCCTGCCTGCTGAGCTGGAGTATATTTCGTCCATGTCGTCCTTGGAAGTTCGGTGTTCAACGCGAACGCAAAGCGCCACCTCTTGCCGAATGCGAAGAGACAAACCGCGAGAATATCGAAGCCACCGACAGGAAGGCAGTTTGTGACTACGCTAGTTCCGTCGGGGAGGGTGACGGAAGTGGTGTCACTCGCATTACACTGAAAAGTTCCAAAGTAAACGCCGTCTGCAATTCTGACCTTCGGCGTATCCAAACATTTTACCTCAAGCCTGACCGCTTTGCCTTTGTAATCAAAACCGAAATCGAATTTCTGCTTGCGGTCATGCGATCGAGGGCGTATCAGGTTTGATATTCCTCGTCGCCGCAACCATATTTTCCTGAGTTTGTATTCCGCCACAAACCCAAACATCAGACCTCTCATGCTTGGATTCTCGGCTACAATTTCAGCAAGTTCGGTTGCTGTTATACCCCAGTCGCCGAGGATGTCCACGCCCATAGCGTGATAACCATATCACGGACATTACCCGCAAGGCTCAAAGGACCTATGCATTTTACCTAAAACCCGTTGAATTAGTGCTTTGAATATGCTACGGTGCATGGCTGGAGCGATTCGCCAAACCGCCAAGGCTCCGTGGTCCCACTCGGGGGCGCGAGGAAGCGACACCTCCCCCACACCACCCGTCCTCCACGCTTTCTGGCGTAAGATGCGAGCATGGAAGTCCGAATCCCCGAAGAGCCGCGCTTCCCGGCTTGGAAAATCCCGCTATTTCAGTATGTGATCGCAGTCGCGCTGGTGGCGCTCCTGGCGGGCTACTGGCGGCTGCAGGTGCGCGATCTCCAGAAGTACCTTGCTCTTTCGGAGCGCAACCGCATCCGGGAGCTGCCCATCATCGCGCCGCGCGGCCTCATTCTGGACCGGCACGGCAATGTGTTGGTGGACAATCTGCCTGCCTTCAGCGTCATGTTCTCACGGGACGGGCCCTGGAAACTCACCCCGGCGCGTATTGACGGCATTGCGCAGGGCCTCGGGCTGG
>JBOGJW010000042.1:0-3253 GCA_050745245.1 Terriglobia bacterium
GATCGAGGTGGCGGACGTCACCGGCGTTCCCGAAATGCTGGACGGCCGGGTGAAAACGCTGCATCCCAAAATTCACGGCGGCATTCTCGCCGTAAGGTCGAGCGCCGAGCACGAGCGGCAATTGGAAGAGCAGGGAATCACCGGCATCGATCTGGTGGCGGTGAATCTCTACCCTTTCGAGACGGCGGCGGCCCGCCCCGACGCCGGGATGGAGGAGCTCGTCGAGAATATTGATATTGGCGGGCCGGCAATGATCCGCTCAGCAGCCAAAAATTTCGAAGACGTTGCCGTGCTGGTTGACCCTGCCGACTATGGCCCCGCGCTCGAGGAAGCGCGCGCGAATTCAGGCGCGCTGTCGCTGCAGGCGCGCGCGCGCCTGGCGCGCAAAGCATTTGCCCGCACGGCGGCCTACGATACCGCAATCGCAGGTGAGCTCGACCGGCGGGCGGGAGGAGAAGCGCTTCCGGCAACTCTGCGGCTCGACTTTCCGAAGGTTATGGACCTGCGCTACGGCGAAAATCCGCACCAGCAAGCCGCTCTCTACGCGGACTCTGCGTGCGCCGGAGGCGTGGCCTCCGCGCGGCAGCTCCAGGGGAAAGAGATTTCGTTCAACAACCTCGCCGATCTGGACGCAGCCTGGCAGCTTGTGGCGGAATTTCCTGAGCCCGCGACCGTCATCATCAAGCACGCGAACCCCTGCGGCGCGGCGACAGGAACAACGCTGGCTGAGAGCTACCGGCGCGCGCTGGCCGTCGATCCGGTCTCCGCATTTGGGTCAGTGATCGCGTTTAACCGGACAGTTGACGCCGCAACGGCCGAAGAGCTTGTGAAGCTTTTCGTGGAAGTTGTGGCCGCGCGCGAGTTCGACGCCGGCGCGCTCGAAATCCTCCGCCGCAAGAAGCCCCTGCGCGTTATGGAAGTACCGGGAGACGGCGCGCTCGGCCTGCAACTGAAATCGATCAGCGGGGGTCTGCTAGTGCAAACGCCCGACCCGCCCGGCGTGAGCGACGCCGAATGGAAATGCGTCACTGAGCGAAAGCCCACGGAGGCTGAGCGGCGGGCGCTGCTTTTTGCGTGGCGCGTGGTGAAGCACGTGAAGTCGAACGCCATCGTCTATGCCTATGACGGCGCGCTGGCCGGGGTGGGCGCGGGGCAGATGAGCCGGGTAGATTCGGTGCGCCTCGGGGCCATCAAAGCGCAGACATTGAAACACGACCTGAGAGGGGCGGTGGTGGCGTCTGACGCATTCTTTCCCTTCCCCGACGGAATTGAGGAGGCCGCCCGCGCCGGGGCCACGGCCGTAGTGCAGCCGGGCGGCTCGGTACGCGATGCGGAAGTGATTGCCGCGGCGGATCGCCTGGGGCTGGCGATGCTCTTCACCGGCAGGAGACACTTTCGGCATTAGAGGGCAACGCGGAGATGGCCCCAGCTTCGGCAGGCTGCCACGGCCAACCGGTCCCTCGGTTAACGTGGGCGTGTGCATTTCTTGAATCCTGAGTGAGCTGGGAAAGGAATCCTATGAAGTTCAGAGCCTTTTTGCTCGATCAGTGGCTTCGGCAGCACGCGGATGCTGAATTCGATCTTGGCAGCAGTACCGGCCCCCGCTGGACGGCTCGAGAACTGCTCGAGCTCTCAGGCCACGGCGACCGCGCGGCGCAGGAGATGCTAGACCTGCTGCTTCACTACCCGCCAACCGCCGGTGCAGCCAGCCTGCGGGAAGCCATCGCCGAAATGGAGGGCATTCCAGCGGAGGAAGTGGCCGTCTTTGCGGGAGGCGCCGAGGCCCTATTCCATATTTTTCACGTCGCAGCGGAGCCCGGTGTAAATGTCATCATTCCTTGTCCGTGCTTTCCCGCTTATGAAGTGGTGGCTGAGGCGCTGGGATTTGAAATCCGCCGGTATCAGCTCCGCCCGGAGAACTCCTACGCGATTGACCTTGATGAAGTGAAGCGGCTTGCTGACGAGCGTACAAAGATTCTGATTGTCAACTCGCCGCACAATCCCACGGGCGCTACAGTCAGCAATGACGAAATGCGCGCATTACACGATTTCGCCGTCGCGCAGGGCATTCAGTTCGTTTCCGACGAAGTCTTTCACCCGATTTATCACGGTCGCGAGAGCGATTCAGCGGCCCGGCTCCCGAACGCGACAGTAGTGGGTGATCTTTCAAAGGCGCTCTCGCTCGGCGGCTTGCGCCTCGGCTGGATTGTGGAGCGGGACGCTGCCCGCCGCAGGGAGTACCTGAACGCGCGGGAGTACGTCAGCGTTTCGAACACGCCGCTCGGAGAATTCCTCGGCGAAGTCGCGATCCGGAATCACAGGCAAGTGCTCGGCCGCACACGCGAGGTGACGCGCGCGAATCTTGAGCTGCTCGAGCGCGTCATCGCCCAGGCAGCGGAGGTGCTCGACTGGGTTCGCCCTGCGGGGGGAATGACGGCATGGGTGCGGCTCGCTTTCGGCGGCGATGGCCGCGGCTTCTGCGAGGAGGCGTTGCAGTATGGCTTACTGCTCGCGCCTGGGGATTGCTGGGGCTTCCCCGCGCACTTCCGCGCCGGATTCGGTGTAGGCCGCGAGTGGTATCCTAGCGCCATGGAGCGGCTCTCCGATCTTTTGCACACGCGCTCCGGTGCGGCGCGCACGAAGGCGAGAGCATAGGCCGGCATCAAATCCCGGAGTTTGGGGGCGCGGCCATCCCTGACCGCAGTGCGGTGCGGGAGCGCGCGCAGTGCTAATTAGCTGGGTGCGACGACGGGATTTGGCGTGGCGGCGGGGGATTGGGCTTGCGGCCGCGCGGCATCGGCGAAGCTGGCAAGCAATTCGCGGACTTCGTTGCCCTCCAGGCTCTCGCGTTCAAGCAAGGTCGTGCCGAGGGCGTTTAACTGCGGCCGGTGGTGATCGAGCAGATTCCGCGCCTCCGTTTCGAGTCCGCCGATGAGCGCGCGCACTTCGTCGTCGATCAGTTGTGCGGTATGCTCGCTGAAGTTCCTGGGCTGGCCGATCTCCCGGCCGAGGAAAACGTGGTCTTCTTCGCGGGGAAAGGCCGCCGGGCCAAGCTTGGCGCTCATGCCCCATCGGCTGACCATGCGGCGCGCGAGGTTCGTGGCTTGCTGGAGGTCGCTTTCGGCGCCGGTGCTGGTTTCGCCGAACACCAGCTTCTCCGCTACACGCCCGCCCAGCATAATGGTGATGCGGTCTTTCAGATAGCTTTCCGATAAGTTGTAGCGCTCCACCTCGGGAATCTGTTCCGTTACCC
>JBOGJW010000043.1:0-2568 GCA_050745245.1 Terriglobia bacterium
GTAGCGTGAATGCAAATCACATCCGATAATCGACATGTTCGGCTCCTTTCCCGGCAGCCTTGGTCGGACAACAAACCAAGCTTACCGGCACTAACGAGCCGACGCCATTATGGAATCAGACCTCAAAACCGGAGGTCTGCGCTACCCCGCTTCGGGCCTCGAATTACTGACGCTGCGCATCCCGGCTCTGCCCTCACGGCAGCACCGACTGTGGCGTTGGCTCGTCGCTTGGCACTTGCGAGTTGCCACTTTCTTCCTCGGGCTCGTAGCCGAGGATCGGGGCCAGCCAGCGCTCAACCGTCCGCACGTCCATGCCTTTCCGGCGGTGATAGTCGAGCACCTGGTCGCGGCCAATCTTTCCCACCGCGAAATAGTGCGCCTCCGGATGCGAGAAGTATAACCCACACACCGAAGCGGCAGGATACATCGCAAAGCTCTCCGTCAGCTTGATGCCGGTAGCCGCCTCCACGCGAAGCAGGTCAAACAGCAGGCGCTTCTCGGTATGATCCGGGCAGGCGGGGTAGCCAGGCGCGGGGCGGATACCGCGGTAGCGCTCGCGAATCAGGTCATCGAGGCCGAGCTTCTCATCCTTGCCATATCCGCACACATCGCGCGCGCGCTTGTGCATCAGCTCGGCCAGAGCTTCCGCCAGGCGGTCGGCGAGCGCCTTCAGCATGATAGCGTTGTAGTCGTCGTGGTCCTTCTCGAACTCCGCAAGCGCGGCTTCGATGCCGATGCCCGCCGTCACCGCGAAACCGCCGATGTAGTCCGCCAAGCCGCTCTCGCGCGGCGCGATATAATCGGCCAGCGCGCAATTGAAATAGCCCTGAGATTTCTCCGTCTGCTGGCGCAGCGTGTGGAACGTGGCGAGCAGCGCGTCGCGCGACTCGCCGGCGTAGACTTCGATGTCATCGCCGGCGCTCGCGGCGGGATAGAATCCGAAAACGGCGCGCGCCGTCAAGAGCTTTTCATCGACGATCCGCTTCAGCAGGCGCTGCGCGTCATCGAACAACTCCCGCGCCTTCTCGCCCACGCCGGGCGCGTCGAAAATCTTCGGATAGACGCCGCGCAGCTCCCAGGCGTGGAAGAGCGGGCTCCAGTCGATGTAGGGGACAATTTCTTCAAGCGGCACGGGCGTCCGCGCTTGCGGCCCGACGACCGACGGACGCGCCATAGGAACGCGCTGCCAGTCGATTGGCGGCTTGTTGCGCCGCGCCTCTTCCAGGCTGAGAATCCTCTGGTCAGGAGGGCGATGAAGGCTGCGCAGTTTTTCCTGCTCTTTGCGGTTCGCTTCGGCGAACGCACCTCGCAGCTCCGCGCTCTTCAGGCTGCCCACCACGCCGACGGCGCGCGAGGCGTCCGCTACGTGCACCACGGGCTGGCGATAGCCCGGCGCGATCTTCACCGCCGTATGCAGCTTGCTGGTGGTGGCGCCGCCGATCAGCAGCGGAATCGTGAAGCCCTGGCGCTGCATTTCTTTCGCCACGTGAATCATCTCATCGAGCGAGGGCGTGATGAGCCCGCTCAGTCCGATCAGGTCCGCATTCACGTCGCGAGCGGTCTGAAGAATCTTCTCGCAAGGCGTCATCACGCCGAGGTCGACAACTTCATAATTGTTGCAGCCGAGCACCACGCCCACGATATTTTTGCCGATGTCGTGCACGTCGCCCTTCACGGTGGCCATCACGATACGCGCTTCGGCCTGCCTGCCGCCGCCCGCCTCCTTTTCCGTCTCCATAAACGGAAGCAGCCACGCCACCGACTTCTTCATCACGCGCGCGCTCTTCACTACTTGCGGAAGAAACATCTTGCCCGCGCCAAACAGGTCGCCCACCACGCTCATGCCGTCCATCAGCGGGCCTTCGATCACGCGCAGCGGCTTACCGTATTTCTGTCGCGCTTCCTCGGTATCCGCCTCGACGTAATCCACGATTCCCTTAACGAGGGCATGTTTGAGGCGCTCCTCGACAGAAGCATTGCGCCACTCTGCCTGCTCCTCCTCCCGGCCTTCGCGCCGCTTCACCGAATCGGCGAACGCCAGCAGGCGTTCGGTCGAGTCGGGGCGGCGGTTGAGAAGCACGTCTTCCACGAGCTCGAGCAGGTCCTTGGGGATCTCCTCGTAAATGCCGAGCTGACCGGCGTTGACGATGCCCATGTCCATTCCCGCGCGAATGGCGTGGTAGAGAAATGCCGAGTGCATCGCCTCGCGCACCACGTTGTTGCCGCGGAACGAGAAGGAGATATTGCTGACGCCGCCGCTCACCTTGCAGTGGGGCAGCAGCGCTTTGATCTGGCGCGTGGCCTCGATAAAGCTCACGGCGTAGCCAGCGTGCTCCTCCATGCCGGTAGCGACGGTGAAGATGTTCGGATCAAAAATAACGTCCTGCGGCGGGACCTCGAGCTCGCGGGTGAGAATGTTGTACGCCCGGCGGCAAATCTCGACTTTGCGCTCGGTGCTCCCGGCCTGGCCCTCCTCGTCGAAAGCCATCACCACCATGCCCGCGCCGTAGCGCCGCACCAGCCGCGCGCGCTGCTTGAAAGGCTCCTCGCCCTCCTTCAGGCTGATGG
>JBOGJW010000044.1:0-7011 GCA_050745245.1 Terriglobia bacterium
GCTGGCTGGACTGCGGCAATTGTGAATGGTGAATTATGAATGCTGAATTATGAATGCTGAATGCTGAATGCTGAATGCTAACCAGGGCGCGGTACTCAGGAAAAAACTCACAACTCAGAACTTATTGGAGAACTCGGGACTCATCATTCATAATTCAGCATTCATAATTCATAATTCCCAATGTCTCAGAGCGTGCAACCGTCAAATTCTTGTTTTTCCGCCGCCATTTTCGACATGGATGGCGTGCTTGTCGACAGCAACCCGTTTCATGTTGAAAAATGGAAGGCGCTGCTGCGGGCCAGAAATATTCCGTTCAGCCCCGATGAGCTGCCGCGGCAGATCCTGGGCCAGCGGAACGATAACGCATTCCGGCTCTTTTTCGGGTCCGGGCTGGGCGCGGAAGAGATCCGGCGGCTGGGCGCGGAGCTCGAGGCCGAGTTTCGGGAAGCCTTTCGGCCGCACGCGAGGCCGCTTCCCGGCCTGGAGAAGCTGCTGAATCAACTGCGCTCCGAGAACATTCCGATGGCGGTGGCAAGCTCGGCGATCGGCGAGAACGTAGAATTCGTGGTCAGCGCGCTGGGCCTCCGAGAGTTTTTCCGGGTGATCGTCAATGGCGATCAAGTCTGCCGGCCAAAGCCCGATCCGGAGATTTATCTGAAAGTGGCCGGGCTGCTCGGAGTCGCGCCCGAGGGCTGCGTTGCGTTCGAGGATTCCTTCGTTGGCATCGAAGCCGTCAAAGGCGCGGGCATGAAGTGCATCGCCATCGCTTCGACCTTCCCGCGCGCCGAGCTGATCGAGACTCGAGCCGATGGTGTGGTGGCGGATTTTTCCGAGCTTTCGCCTGGTGAACTGCGAACGTTGTTTGGTGAGAATGGTGCGCGCGAGCGAGGCGGGCGGCGGCCGAATGGGAGTTAGCGCGGACCGGCAATTTCTTGCTTTTTTTGGCACACATTTTGGCGTCTTTCATTCTAAGCGCAGCGAAGAATCCCCGCATTTGGCTCAGCTTCAAAAAATACAGGGATTCTTCGCTCGGTCGCCGCGGCGATCTCGCTCAGAATAACAATTCGTTTAGTTGCGGTCTTGGCCGCGGCGCGATACCCGCGTTTGGGACGATGTTACATTTATCGGGGGCCGCGCAGGCGCGATGATCGCCGGCAGCCGAAGTTGAAAACACCGGCTCGACTCGCCATAATGTGATTGACATCACATCCGGGATAAAAACGAATGGCGCTACTGCAACACTTGTTCGGATTGGACCGCGAGCATTGGTTCCTCTGCTACAACTGCCTCGGCGTGAGCAACCACGACGAGACGAAGTCCATCTTCCACTCCCTCGCTCCCAAGGTATTTATTCTGGGGCGACCGTGGCAGAAATGCCCGCGCTGCGAGAGCACGAACACACGATCCTTCGCGGATCTTAAGGCCGATGGGCAGGATTCCGCCCTCTGGGGGCTCGAGCGCACGGTGAAAAAGCACCCTCGGAAACTGTTCGAGGTGGCAAGCCCAAACGGCAAGAGCTGACCGCGCTCTATTTACGAAAGCGCATCGCCCAAGTGCATCCCTCCCAGGACGAGAAGGACGCCTGCCGCAACGCTGAGGATCACGTAGAGGGCGGCCTTGCTCCATTCACCGTTGCGAAGCATGTGCCCCGTTTCCCATTCGAAGGTGGAGAACGTGGTGTAGGCCCCGAAGAAGCCGGTGGTGATGCCGATGCGCCAGTCGGCGGGAATCGCGACGTGGTTCAGCGCGTACTGCCCGATCAGCCCCAGAAAAAAACACCCGGCCAGGTTCACGGCCAGCGTGCCGTAGGGGAAATCTGGCCCGGTCTGGTTCTGCACCACGCCCTGCATCCAGTAGCGCGCCAGCGTTCCGGCAACCCCGAAGACGCACAACAGAATGATGCGCAATATCCCTCGCTTCCTTCGCCGGCCGGCGGCCAATAAAAAACTCCTGGCCGCCCTCGGGCAGACAGGAGTCATCAGTCCACTGAGTGGACGCTTAGAGGCGAACCCCATCGCCGTTAATTTGTGATTCGTGATTTTACCTTGAATCGGGTTTCAACGGAACGCACGGAATAAGGGCAGCCGGCATAGCCGTCGGAGCAGCCGCGTGGACAATCGTGCAGATATTAGTTAAAATCGGCGCGAACGGAGGCCACAAGGGAATGCCGCTTTCGGTGCTGGAAATGTGTGCTGGAGCCGGTGGTCAGGCCCTCGGCTTAGAACGCGCCGGTTTCGAAGTCGCGTGCGCGATCGATGTTGATGGCGATTGTTGCCGTACGCTGCGCGCCAACCGGCCCGCATGGAAGGTGATGGAGGGGTCCATCGCCGGTCTCGATGGCACACGGTTTCGTGGAATCGATCTATTAGCCGGAGGCATTCCGTGCCCGCCATTCTCAATTGCTGGCAAGCAGCTTGGGGAGAGCGACGACCGAAACCTGTTCCCGGAAGCTTTACGCTTAATCGCCGAGATCCGGCCGGCTGCAGTAATGCTAGAGAACGTTCCCGGTTTCGCCCACAGACGATTCGATGGTTACCGGCAAATGCTATTCGAAAAACTCGACCGGCTAGGATACGACGCGGAGTGGCGGCTCCTCAACGCCTGCTGGTTTGGCGTCCCGCAGTTGCGGCCGCGCTTCTCTCTGGTGGCGTTTAGGGGCAGATTCACGTCTAGTTTTAAATGGCCGAAGCCAGACGGCAATCTCCCGCCGACAATTGGCGAGGCAGTTGGTGATCTCATGGCCTCGCGCGGCTGGCTCGGGGCCCGGCGGTGGCGCAAGCGAGCCAACGGTATTGCGCCAACCATCGTAGGCGGCTCCAAGAAGCACGGGGGCCCAGACCTCGGGCCGACCCGCGCGCGACGGCAATGGGCTGCCTACGGAGTGGACGGACTTGGCATTGCTAATGAACCACCTGGCCCTGAAAACGCCCCTGGTTTTATACCTCGCCTTACGGTGCGGATGGCGGCGCGACTGCAGGGTTTCCCGGATTGCTGGACGATCAGTGGAGGAAAAACCGCCGCGTACAGACAGGTCGGCAATGCCCTGCCTCCGCCGTTCTCGGAAGCTGTTGCGAAGGCAATCTCCCGCGGACTGGCCGGCTGGGCACCTCCACTTCAAGAGAAACTGCCTCTCGTTGCTAGCACTAGCAAATGAACCGAAGAGTTCCAGAGGAGATCGGCCGAGGATCACGTGCAAGAGTATTGGGTTTTCTGCTCGACAACCTGGGGCGGGTTGTAACCAGTAACCAGATCCGCAGAGCTGCCGAGGCTTCGGAATGGGCTAGGAGGCTGAGAGAACTGCGCGACGAGTTCGGATACCAGATTCTCTCGTTCAGGGACAGAAGGGATATCAGGCCGAATCAATACCTGCTGGAAACCGACATAAGGCTGCCCCTGCTTCCCCGATTCATATCCAAGGAAACGCGTGCCTTCGTTCTTGAACGGAATGGCTATACTTGCCAGATGTGCGGGATCGCGGCGGCTGATCCCGACCCTTACCACCGAGGGCAGAAGGTTCGCCTCGTACTTGGCCATATAATCGATAAACTCAAGGAGGGCGCTGACACCCCTGGAAACCTCCGCGCACTCTGTAGCAATTGCAATGAGGGTTTACAGGCTGCGGCGCCTCCAAAGCCGAAACGCATTGAACTCCTGAAGCAAGTCAGGCGCGCGACTGTGGATGACCAGCTTTATCTGCTTGACTGGCTGCAGGCGAAATTCGCCAAAGCCGAATCTTCCGAAGATCACTGATGGACTGGCTTACTGCTCAACAGCGTTCCCGGAATATGGCTAGCATCCGATCGAAGGGGAACACGACTACAGAGGCCCGGTTCGCGCACCTTTTGCGAAAGGCCCGGATCTCAGGATGGCGCAGGCATCAGACTTTGCCAGGCAAGCCGGATTTTGCCTTTCGTTCGGAGCGGCTCGCAGTGTTTATAGATGGGTGCTTCTGGCATGGCTGCCCGCGCTGCTATCGGCTGCCAGAGGACCACCGCGCATATTGGAAGACCAAGTATATAGCCAACCGGCGGCGCGATCGCCGGAACGCCAGACAGCTACGCGCTCTCGGTTGGAGAGTCGTGCGCATTTGGGAACACATTCTTGAAACTGAGCGAGGTCGCCGAACGGCCCTCTCAAAACTGAAAATTGCCATTTCCAAGTGCTAGAACCTCGGCAGCCAATATAGAGTTCGTGCCGGCTGCTGCTCAGATGATGCTCTCACGTCTGTGGACTCTGTGTGTTGCCTTTGGCAGAGAGTTTTGCTACATTGGAGATGGGAAATTAGCGGGAATCGGAAACCCCGCGCGAATAAGGAGCTAAACGAATGGCGACTTCGCTGGATTTAACTTCGACGGCTGTGGGTAAGGTTAAGGAAATTCTCGCGCAGCAGGCGCCTCAGCCCCTCGGGCTCCGGCTGTCGGTTGTGGGAGGAGGGTGTTCCGGTTTCTCCTACCAGATGAACTTCGAGACAGAAACCAACCCCATCGATAAGACGTTCGAGTTCGACGGCCTTAAGGTCTTCGTAGACCAAGCTTCCTTGATGTATCTCAAAGGCACCAAGGTGGATTACGTGGAGAGCCTGGCGGGCGCCGGCTTCAAGTTTGAGAACCCCAACGTGAAGTCCACGTGCGGCTGCGGCAGCTCGTTCACCGTCTAGAGCTTGTCGTCCCCGAGGGGCGGCGAGCGATTTGCGCGTCTTTGCAGAAGCGGTGCGCTGCGGAACCCCCAAAATTTGCCGGTGTCGAGTGCCATAGCGCCTCGACACCGGTTTTTTATTTTTTGCTCTTCCCGCGTTCAACCCGGCCATCCTAAACTCACAGGCTGCTGAAGCGCTGGTGACAGCGCTGCCACGGCCGCCGTCTTGAGTCGAAGCATCAGTCGGCGCAGCAGAGAGGCCATGCCCTAAAATGACACCGTCGCGGCAAGCTCGGGGCGTCCGCGTGAACCGTGGGCGCAATCTGCGGCTCGACATCGCCTACGACGGTACCGATTTCTGCGGATGGCAGCGCCAAGGGACGCGCCCCACCGTGCAGGCCTGCATCGAGGAGGCGCTAGAGAAGATCCTTGGGCACGGGGTCCGGCTGACTGCTTCGGGGCGCACTGATGCGGGCGTGCACGCCGCCCGCCAGGTGGCAAACTTCAGCACCGCCAACCGCATTCCCTGCGCTAATCTGCTCAGAGCCCTGAATCGAAATCTACCACCGGCAATCCGAATTCTTGCTGCCGTCGAAGCGCCGGCGGACTTCCATGCGCGTTACGGCGCCATCTCCAAGACGTATCGCTACCGCATCCTGCAATCGCCGGTGTGCTCGCCTTTTATTGCGCGGTTTGTCCACCACGAGCCGCGCCCGCTCGACCGCCGGCTGATGGCCACGGCGGCGCGCTTGCTGGTGGGGGAGCACGACTTCAGTTCGTTTGCGGGATCACGTGGCTCAGCCGAGCAATCGGGCCGGGATGGGCGTAGAACTACGGATTCCGCCGCGGTGCGCCGGGTCTTTGAATCTCGCATTTTGTGGCGGCCAAAAACTTCGATGCTGGTTTACGAGATTTGCGGCAGCGGCTTTCTCTACCACATGGTTCGGAACATCGCGGGCACGCTGATCGAGGTAGGCTTCGGCAGGACGCTTCCCGAGGCCATCACCGAGGTCCTGGAATCGCGCGATCGCGCCCGCGCCGGACCCACAGCGCCAGCTCGTGGCTTATGCTTGGTCAGAGTAGAACACAAGGCGGATGACGCGGGTTCTTAATACGGGAAAATGTGCAGGAAGGTTTCGGGGGCGGCCACGCTGCCATTGCTGCGCCGGGGCGCGGGGTACGCTCGTCCCGGACGCCCGGCGGCAGCCCCGCCCCGCTCGCAAGCCAGAGGCTGTGTCACTGGGCGGCGGCTTTCGCGCGCCGGCGCGGAGATGCGCGGCGCTTCTTGGGCGCTTCCCCTTCGGCAATTTCAAAGACGGCGATTGAGGTTACGAACTTCTTTAGCCCCGCCGTATCAAAGTCTACGGTGGTTCGCTCTTCATCGCGCTCGACAATCGTCCCGCATCCGTACTTTGCGTGGCGAATGTACTGGCCGGATTTTAATGTCATAGCGAATTACTCCTTTTCAGGGATGGGCGCCGGACTGGCTGGGCCGGCAAAGACAGACGAAAGACTGACGGCGAGGCGGCGAGCGCTCCCATCGCGCGCCGGCATGAGAACGGAAAACGGCGAGCTCAACCCGCGGAATAATAAGATGCGGGGGCGGCTCTTTCGAAACCGCCCCCAGCAGGCTAAGCTCTTTCGACCTTGTCGGCTTGCAGGCCCTTCGGACCTTGCTTCACTTCGAAACTGACCCGGGCTCCTTCTTCCAGTGAACGATAACCATCCCCCTCGATGGCGGAATAGTGGACGAACACATCATCGCCGCTCTCGCGCTGGATAAATCCGTAGCCCTTCGCGGCGTTAAACCACTTCACGGTACCTTGTTCCTTCATACGACAAAAACATCCTTTTTAGGTGAATTAGCAATTTATAGACACGGCGACGACGGCGAAAGCCCTAGATTCTGCGGTAAGTCGCTTCTCAAGGTAGAACCTGGAGGATGGGTCTTTACCAGCGGAACTGCACGTCTGCACGGAGAACATAAACTGCCCTTATACTGTAGCATAGGCCTTAAGCGTTGGCTATCAAAAGTTTGGGCGCGGCGTAATGCCTCAGTTTCAGCCGCGTAGAGGCGGCTTTACGCCGCCATTTTTGGATGGCGGGATAAACCCGCCGCTACATCCGCGCCCGAAGCGGGGTAGCGCGGACGTACGTTCTTCAGATACGCGGCTTTTACAAAAAGCCGCTGTAGCAGCGCTGTCCTCAGCGCCGCAAATCGCCGGTTGGGACACCCGCTGCTTATCACGAGGTGATATACTGCGCGATCAGAAAGCTGGTAGCGCAGCGCGGCCTTGCGGCCGCAACCCCCTTACCCACGGCTGAGAAGATGTGAAAAAATCGCGGATGACCGTCATGCTGAGCGAAGCGAAGCAT
>JBOGJW010000045.1:0-5174 GCA_050745245.1 Terriglobia bacterium
GGTTTTGGACCGCGCCAATCGGCTCGGCAAACTTCGTGCGAAGCAGGTCATGGCTCACCTGCCCCAGCGCCTCGCGCTCGCTCCACCCGTAGAGGCGCTCTGCCTCCCGATTCCAGAAAGTGATCACGCCGAAAATATCGCGCACCAGGACGGCAGAGTACACTAACTCGAGCATCTCCATTGGGCCGGTCAGCAGCCGGGGACCGCCCGGATCTTTCGCGTGTCGCGACAAAGTCTTCAACTCGGAGCTGACGGGCGCCCTTGCCACGGCGCCGTGCTCGAAAAAAGCCGCGATCAATGACCGGTCGTCGCCCTTGCTGGCGGTGGTCTTGCTTCTCAATACCGCACCTCGAAACGCGGATTCCTCCCCGCGGCGGAGCGTCATTGCACAACCCCTGTGGCGCGAGACAGCGCTTTATCGCAAGAGCGCGCGAGCAGGCTCTGGAATGCCGCGGAGACGACATAGGCCAGATCGCGCGGGCTGAAGGGCGGCGCGATAAAGTCGGAGGCCCCGGAGCACATGGTCTGAACGTACAGCAGGTCATCCGGAAAGCGGTTCACCACGATAACGCCCGCGGCCGGCTTCGTGGCCGCCGCGGCTGCAATCACCTCTCTCCAGGTGCCGTCCGGAAGGTGGACGTCAGTAAAGACGAGGCTGGGAGCAGGTGAGCGGCCAAGCAGCTCCCGCGCCTCTGCGCAAGTGCGCGCCTGCGCGCTTTCCACCGAAATTCCCGACAGCGTGGACTTGAGGCTGGCGAAGGGCTCAGCAGTATCGTGCAACAGGAGAACAGCACCGTCTTCTCTCATTCGATCCTCCTTCTTGTGTTGTTTTCATACCGGCACCGGCTGGCGTTTTCGCTAGCGGCTCACGGAAACAGAAGACCGGTTGCCCGGCAAGTCGTGGCCGCGACGGATCATGGGGCGAGCGGCCGGCGGCCGCCCCTGCTAAGCCACAACTGGAGAATGTTTGTTCTTGGTGTGCGCGTGCTGAAGATCAGACTCGGCTAAGAAGAGGCGGGAGCGCCATACTTTCTTGCATCTTCGTTCGTGCTCCTGCTGGGCTGCCTCCGAGTCGAATACCTTGCCGCAGATTGCGCATTGATGCCAGCGGAACTCCTCGGATTTTTCGAGCATTACGGCCTCCCTCCTCTGTCTCGCATTCCTCCGCCATCACACTGGAGGGATGGTCAGCTTATTCACGGTTCGAAGAACGTCTGTCACCGCAAGTCTCAGTCTTCGGGGCTTTCTTAGGCACGTACGGCGAACGAGAATCAAGTCTATCGGTTGGGTCAATGAGATACTAGAAGGTTGATTACGTACCGCAGCTCTCGGGTGATTAGAGTAGAGATAGATACACAAAAAATCCGGTAATGGCCTTAGTATTTAAAAATTGAACTATTTCTTATCTAATGATTACACTTTGAGGTATGTAGCGCGGCTTGGCGGCGCCGTGAGATGTATAATGCCCGATCCGGTTCTCGCCGTCACCGGAAGGCCCTGCATGTTTAAAACTGTCGAATGGACTCCGGAAGGAGTGCGATTGCTTGACCAGCGGAAGCTGCCCGCTGAAGAGGTTTACATCGTATGCCGGGATTACCCGGAGGTGGCGGAGGCGATCCGCAACATGACCGTGCGCGGCGCGCCGGCGATTGGAGTAACGGCGGCGATGGGCGTGGCTCTGGGCGTCCGCAACGCCCGCGCGGCGACGCTCGCGGAGCTACAGGCGGAATTCGAGCGGATTGCCGGCGCGATCTCTCAAACCCGGCCAACCGCCGTGAACCTTTTCTGGGCCGTTGCGCGGATGCGAAAATCATTCGAGCGCGCTCTTGCGACCGGCGGCGGAGAGGGCGGCGAAGGAGACAAGATCAGCCGGATGCAGTCATGCCTGGAGCAGGAGGCACAGAAGATCCTCGCCGAGGATGTGGCGGCCAATGTGGCGATGGGCCGCTATGGCGCGCAGCTCCTCGGCGATTCGGCCACCGTGCTCACGCACTGTAATGCGGGAGCGCTTGCCACGGGCGGCTACGGCACGGCGCTGGGAGTGATTCGCGCGGCGGTCGCGGCGGGCAAGCGAATTCGCGTCTTCGCGGATGAGACCCGGCCATTCCTGCAGGGCGCGCGGCTGACGGCGTGGGAACTGGCGCAGGACGGCATTCCGGTGACGCTGATCACGGACAGCATGGCAGGGCACTTCATGAAGCAAGGGTCGCTCGACGCGGTAATCGTGGGCGCGGACCGCATCGCCGCCAATGGCGACGTGGCGAATAAGATCGGAACCTACACCGCCGCCGTCGTGGCACACGAAAACGGAATCCCATTTTACGTTGCGGCTCCGCTCTCAACCATTGACCGGAAGCTGAGCACGGGCGACGAGATTCCAATTGAAGAGCGCTCGCCCGAGGAGGTGACGCACATCTCCGGCATTCCGATTGCCCCGGCCGGCGCCGAGGCGCGGCATCCCGCCTTCGACGTGACGCCGAACCGCTACATCACCGCCATCATCACCGAGCGCGGGATCGCGCGTCCGCCATATGCCGAAAGCCTGCGGCGGCTCTTCGAGCAGCCGGATAAGTAGCGCCAGCTACGGGTAGAGGGCTACCAGCGAAAGACCTTGGTGGGGCGTGTTTGCGTGGCGAGATGAACTTCGGGGAACGCGGAGCGTCCGCGCCGGGCCAGGGCGTCGCACGCGCTAATACGGGCGATTTCCGGGTGATTGTTGATTTCGCTGAGGTGAGCGAGCACCAGCACCTGCGCCACGGCATCGTAGTCGCCGCCAAGAAATTCAGCAGTGGCAAGGTTCGACAGGTGACCTTGGCGGCTCATCACCCGCTGCTTGATGTGCCACGGGTACGGTCCCACCTTCAGCATGTCGAGGTCGTGGTTCGACTCGAAGACGAGGCCGTTGCAACCGCGCACGTGCTCTTTTACCAGCGCCGGAATATAGCCGAGGTCGGTGACGATACCGATCTTGATGCCCTCCGTTTGAAGAGTGAACGCTACGGCGTCGACCGCGTCATGCGGAATGCAGAACGGGGAGATTTCGATATCGCCGATCCGGAACGGCTGGCCGGCGGTAAAGACTTCACAGCGCTCGAGCTTCGCAGCCCACGGAATTGCGGCGCGCGTGGCGGCGTTCAGATAAACCGGGCAGTTGAGTTCTGACGCGAGCTTTTGCAGGCCTGAGATATGGTCGGAATGCTCGTGCGAGATGATGATTGCGGCGCACGGCTGAGCGGATTCGCCGATTGCCCGCAGGCGCGCAAAAGTCTCGCGGCGGCTGAAGCCGGCATCCACCAGCAGCCGCGTCTTTTCCGTGGCGACCCAGGTGGCATTACCCTTGCTTCCGCTCCCCAGGACGCAAATCCGAACGCTCACTGGCCTTGTCTCCCGCGCAGAACAAACCCGATTATAGGTGACGCAGCAGCGCCCAGGGAAGCGCTTTATTCTTGAATCTATGAAGCTGCTCATACTTGGCGCCGGAATGGGAATCGTAGGCGGACTGGTTCCAAGCCCATTGCACCTGATCGCGCTGACGCAGGTGGGGCTGAACCGCTGGCGGCGCGCCATCATGATCCTCATCGGTCCGCCGCTGCTGATCGACGGCGCCCTGCTGGTCTTGATGCTTTTCTTCTTCCGCTTCGTCCCGCACCACATCGCGCACGCGGTCGCCTACGCGGGCGGCGTGATTCTGCTGCTGATGGGCTCCTATTCGCTTTACGAGATGCGGCGCAAGAGCCGCGAGGAGATCGAGAAATCGCAGTCGCTCACGTACGTCAGCGTCATTGCCGCCTCGCTCGCCGAGCTCACCTCGCCCGGCACCTGGATCTACTGGCTGACGATCGCCGGGCCGATTCTCGCGCAGGGCAAGATCACCGGGTACTTGCACGTGGCGCCGTTCTTTGCGGGAGGCTTGGTGGGCTACTACGGCGCAGCCGTTTTCTCAGTCTGGCTGCTCTTCTGGGGAGCGAGCCTTCACCGGCATTTCAAATCAAGGCTGATGCTCGTGGCCAATCTGCTCCTGCTGGCCCTCGGAGCGGGCTATCTGATCAATGCGTTCTATTTTGTCCGATAGGTTCTGGTGCCGCGAATTGTCGGAAAATGTTGACAAAAAATGTCACCCTGCCGAGGGCTTTTGAGGACCAGCTTCGGACCGGGCTCCCAGGTGTAGACCTAAGTCGCCTAACCCCCAGGGGATAACCACTTGTTGCCGGCAGGCGAACTGGGGGGCGTTTGGCGGCAGACTTGCTCTTGCTCAGCGTGCCACGCCGCGACGCATCGCGGGTTGGACACTTCGCTGGGAGGAAAGTTTGATGAAGAAGGACTCGAGAGGCTTTTCACTGATTGAGCTTCTGATTGTAGTCGCGATCATCCTGATTATTGCGGCAATCGCGATCCCCAACTTGCTGCGTTCCCGCATCGCGGCGAACCAGGCCTCGTGCGTAGGTTCACTGCGCACGCTCAACACCGCCGAGGTCACCTATTCCTCAACTTACAACACGGGCTACACCGGCACGCTGCTGGACTTAGGACCGCCGGCATCGGGCCAGCCTACCGCAACGGCCGCCGGGCTTATCGATAGCGTTCTTGCCGCCGGGACTAAGAGCGGGTACACGCTCACTTATACGGCCGGCACCGCCGACGCAAGCGGACACATCAACAACTACGCCATCACGGGCAACCCCGTTTCAGTGGGGAGCACGGGTCAAAACTACTACTTCACCGATGAGTCAAACGTGATTCGCTTCAACACCTCCGCGCAGGCGAGCGCTAGCGATTCACCGATCGGCGGGTAGCAACGCCATCGCAACTGCTGTTTGAATGCTAAACGGGGGGAGGCTAAGCACTCCCCCGTTCTTTTTTGTAGCGGCGGCTTTGTGCCGCCAGATCGCGCGCCGGCTTCACTCGTCGATGGCGACGCAAAGTCGCCGCTACACGTCTTATGTCTGCCATTGAAACCATCGACCTCACCAAGGAATATCGCGCCGGCTTCTGGCGCGCGCGCCGGCGTCGCGCGCTCGACCGGCTGAGCCTGAGCGTGGAGGCCGGCGAGACGTTCGGCTTGCTCGGCCCTAACGGCGCGGGCAAGAGCACTACGCTCAAGCTGCTTTTCCGGCTAATTGCCCCTACCTCGGGATCGGCGCGGATTCTCGGCCACCCGCCCGGAGACCTTGGGC
>JBOGJW010000046.1:0-4205 GCA_050745245.1 Terriglobia bacterium
CTCCGCGGCAGGGTAAATGGAGCCGGGCAGCCAGAGCGCGCGGCGAGGCACCGCATTCACGGTGCCGGCGCCTACCAGGATCGCATCCACCGAGGCGCGCAGCAGTCCCATGATGAACCGGTCGGCTTCATTCGATCCGCTGATCTGCGCTCCGGCCGATTCGCCCGGAATGTCAAAACTGACGACGCCGTCCAGCGTCGAAACGAAATTGGCGATTACGTAGGGCCGCTCCGCCGCGTGAGGCGGGAAGCGAAGATCGCCGCCGTACTGCGCGCGCAGGCCGGGGGGAAGAAAGTCCGCGGCGTAATTTCCTTCGCTATCGAATAGCGTCTGGATGGGGCTCATGCTTTAGCGGCGCTCGACGCCTGTTCGCCGCGGCGGCGAGTCTTTTGAAAAATGCAGACCGGTGGTCACAGATCGCGCTACAACCGCGTTGGCGCACCGACGCTCATGCCGGCAGCGCTCAGTTGGCGCTGGGCTGGAGGGGAGTATTCATGCTGAGCACGCCCGCTTTGGGCGCGAAGTATCCGGGCTTGGTGTGCACGGCGAGGCGCTTGTGAGTGCCGGGCATAAACGCCTCCACGCGCACGGTGCGGAACGTGCCGTCGCGCGCGGTGTTAGTGGGGTAATAGGCGAGCGTGTACTGGTCGCGGATTACGTGGGCGATGTGCTCGCACACGGTGTTCACCTGGTCCAGGGATTTCGGAAAGTAGGCCCTGCCGCCCGTCGCGCCGGCAAGGTCCTTCAGGACTTTTTCCGCGTGGCGGTCGCCGCCGCTGTGGATTCTGAAGAGCCCTCCGCCGGAATCGTTACCCAGCAATCCAATGGTGTAAATCTCGGCGTTGGATTTTTCAGCATAGCGGACAAGCTGATCGAATGTATAACGGCTGGAGTTGTCCTCGCCATCGGTGATGACCAGCAGCACGCGCTTGTCGCGATTGCCCAGCTTGAGATGATCGAGCGAGGCATAGGTGGCGTCATAAAGCGCTGTGCCGCCGCGCGAATCGATCTTATCGAGCGCGGCCTTCAGTTGCTGCATGTTGGAGGCGAAATTCCCGGGCGTGTCAAGGTAGTAGACGTCATTAAAGTTCACCACAAACACCTGGTCATCCGGGTTGGAGGTCTTTACGAAATCGAGCGCAGCGGCCGCGACTGCGGGGCGCTTCGGCCTCATGCTGCCGCTATCGTCAATCACGATGCCCATGGTGACGGGAACGTCGGAATGCGAAAAGACGGCTAGCTTTTGCGGCGTGCCATCTTCTGAAACCTCGAAGTCGCTCCGGCCAAGGTCGTCGATCATTTGTCCTTTCTTGTTAGTCACGGTCGCGTGCAGCACCACCAGGTTAACGTTGGCGTGCAGCATGTACTGGCCGTTCTGCGTGCGAGAGGCTGTCGCGGAGCGCGGCGCAGACTTCCTGGCGCCCGCGGCGGGGCGCGCCGGCGCCTGATTCTGAGCGGCCACGGCGGGCAATATGGCGGCGAGCGTCAGAAGAATAAGCCAGACTGGCAGTGATTTAATTCGTAGGCGCATAGTAGCCGGTGCGAGCGTATACCTGGAGCGGGGGCAGCCCGCGCGGCGGAATCAGCTTTACCCGGATTCGCCTCCAGCGCCCGTTGTCCACCAGGTTCGAAGGCTGATACCCGATCATGTACTGGTTGCGAAGCTCGATGGAAATCTTCTCCGCGATGTCGGGCAGCTCGTCTGGGTCCTCGACGCTGAACATCCGTCCTCCGGTCATGTTGGCCAGGTCCGAGAGCAGGCTGGGTCCGGCGGCTTCCTCGGGCGTGCGGCCGCGCGAGCTGAGCGGTTCAAATACCCCAATGGCGTAAATCTCAACGTCCGACTCTTTCACCATCTCCTTAATGTCGCGCTCGGTGTACCGGCTGTGGTTTTCCCCGCCGTCGGAAATCACCAACAGCGCCTTGCGGTTCGTAGTAGCCTTCTTCATCTCCTCCATGCCCAGGTAAATCGCGTCGAGCAGCGCCGTCCGCCCTCCCGACTTCACGAACAGAAGCCGGTCCTGCAGGTTCGCGAACCGCGAGGTGAAGCCCGAAATCAGGTTGGGGCGCTCGCTAAAATTTATGAGCATGAATTCGTCCTGCGGGTTGGCCGTCTCAAAAAATTGCATTGCCGCCTGCTTCGATTTCTGGATCTTGTCGGACATGGACCCGCTCGAATCGAAGATCAAACCCACCGAGATCGGCGCGTCCTCGGTGGTGAAAGAGAGGATTTTCTGCTGCACCTTGTCATCGTATATTTCGAAATTGGACTGGTCGAGGCCCGTTACGATGCGGTCATACGGGTCGGTGACCGTCACGGGCACGATTACCCGGTTTACGTTGACTTGAAGCGGCGGAGTGAAAACGGGGGGGCGGCGGACGTTGATCTGCGCGCCGGTACTTACCTGCGCCCCAGCTTTTGGCGTGGAGTTTGCCGGCGGCGCGGAAGCCTGGCCTGCCGCAAGCGCGCAACAGCAGAATAGGGCGACAACGGCAAGAATCCAAAGATTGTTCCCGCTCCTCCAACCATTCCTTATCGCAGCGGTCATTGTCAATCCTCGACCACAGCCTTGTCAGGCCGCCTCCGACCGGTGCTTGCAAGAGCGCCTTTTAAGTTCATTCTATCACCACCGCGCCCGTGAGACCAGGAACCGGGAAAGCCTCGGTTTCAGGCGCGGATGCAGCGGCGGGTTTATCCCCGCGAGCCCGGAAGTGGAGGCGTAAAGCGAGGTAGCGCGGATCTGCGTTTTTCAGAGCCTGCCCTGAGTGCAGCGAAGGGTCCGCGGTTTTTCCGTTGGGCCTTGAACAAAGGCCGCAGACCTCAAAGGCGGAGGTCTACGCTACCCGCGCTACCCGCTCTACGCACCCGTAGCGGCGAAGCGCCGCTTCGGGCCCGATTGCATCTTCTCCCCAATCCGGGCCTCAGTAAAGGGGTATTTCCCAGGATTCGCCAGCGACAGGCTACAATGGAACGGCTTGGGCTCAGAGAATGCCAAACATATCCGACGCGCGGCGCGAATGTAGCGGCGGCTTTATTCCGCCAGTCAAAGATGGCGGCGTAAAGCCGCCTCTACCTGGGAGGAACCGCTGAATCACGCAATGAGCTTTCCGGGCGCCGTCCTGCTATTCGTCGCGGCGCTGGTGGCCGGCGCCATTAATTCGGTTGCGGGCGGCGGCAGCCTGTTCACATTTCCGGCGCTGCTGGCGACGGGTGTGCCGGCGATTCCGGCGAACGCCACCTCGACGGTTGCCGTCTGGCCCGGCAGCCTGGCCAGCGCCGCTGCGTATCGGGAGAAATTGCCGCGCAGCGCGCGGCTGCTCGCGCCGCTGATCGTTGCCAGCGTCCTCGGCGGGATCGCCGGCGCCATCATCTTGCTCCATACCCCGCAGGAGACGTTTCTGCGCCTGATTCCCTTCCTCTTCTTCGCGGCCACACTGCTGTTCGCCTTCGGCAGGAAGATCTTCAAGACCATCGGCGCGCCAGAGCGTTCTGCCGTCGATGCATCCTGGAGGGCTATCGCTGGCGTGACGCTGCTGCAGTTCGTCACCGCGGTGTACGCGGGCTTCTTCGGTGGCGGCATCGGAATCCTGATGCTCGCATTTCTCACCCTGCTTCCGCTTGGGAACATCCACGCAATGAACAGCGTCAAGACGGTGCTCGGCGCCACGGCCAACGGCGTGGCTGTTGCCGTTTTCATTGTGGCGAAGATTATCCTGTGGCCCCAGGGCGTGCTTATGCTGATCGGAGCGGTTGCGGGCGGCTATAGCGGCGCGCATTACGCGCAGAAATTGAACCCGGCCCACGTCCGCACCTTCGTCGTGATCGTGGGGTTTACCCTGTCCTTTATTTTTCTGTGGAAGTATCGGTAACGAAAGTGTTCCGAAAACGGCCGGTCAGGCGCTGGTTTCCCAAGGCGGTCACCCCCGCGAAGCTTGTCCTCCGCGGAGGCGGAGGAGCGGGGGTCCAGCCGGGCCAGAGATGGATTCCCGCTTTCGCGGGAATGACTTGTTGACGCGTTGGCCTCTATTTCAAGGATTTCGGCAGATGGGGAAATTGCCGCTAAAAATCGAAGGAGGAACATCCTTTGCCACGTCCCGCGCTTGAAACCCGCATCGACCCCGGCTCGAAGGAGTTCGAAAGCAACACGCGCCGCATGATCGACCTTCTCACGGCGGTTAAAAACGAGGAGGAGCAGATCCGGCAG
>JBOGJW010000047.1:0-4041 GCA_050745245.1 Terriglobia bacterium
GCCCACACGCTTCGGGTCGAGCACCGCAAACGGATCGGCGGGCCAGATTTTCTGCTTCGTGTAAGCGGCGATGATCTTTCCGCAGTCGTCGCGCGAGAGGCCGAACGTGGTTTGCGTCAAGTCGTTCGTGCCAAAGCTGAAGAACTGCGCCTCACGCGCGATTTCGCCGGCTGAAAGCGCCGCCGCCGGCAGCTCGATCATGGTGCCCACAAGATAGCTGACCTCGATATCTTTCTTCGCAAAGACGTCGCGGGCCGCCTGGTCCACGATCTCCTTCTGCAACGTCAGCTCGCGCACGTCGCCCACCAGAGGAATCATCACCTCGGGGCGCGCGTCAATTCCCTTCTTCTTGCACTCGCATGCGGCCTCGAAGATGGCGCGCGCCTGCATCTCCGTGATTTCCGGGTACAGGATGCCCAGCCGGCATCCGCGCAAACCGAGCATCGGATTAAATTCATGTAATCCTTCAACTACATCAAGCATCTTCTTTAGTTGCGCAAGCTTATAACCCTTCTTTCTCGACCGCTCGCGCACAGCGATCTCGACCATCAGTTGCTCGCGCTTGGGGAGGAACTCATGTAGCGGCGGATCGAGCGTCCGGATCGTTACCGGCAGCCCGGCCATGGCCTTAAACAATCCCATGAAGTCCCGGCGCTGCATGGGCAGGAGCTTGGCGAGCGCTGCGCGCCGCTCCTTTTGATAGCGCGCGGCCTCTTTGGCGTCGTTGGTGTCTTTGCAAGCCATAATCATGCGCTGCATGTGCGGCAGGCGATCCGCCGCGAAGAACATGTGCTCGGTCCGGCATAAGCCGATTCCCGCAGCGCCAAAATCGCGAGCCACCTGCGCGTCGCGCGGAATGTCCGCATTGGCGCGCACGCCGAGCTGGCGGAATTCGTCGGCCCATTTCATAAATGTAGAGAAGGCGCCGCTGTGCGGGTCGGGTTCCGTGGTCTCCGCCTTGCCTAGGATCACGCGGCCCGTCGAACCGTCTAGCGAGAGCCAGTCGCCCTCTCGGATCACATTCGCGCCGATCTTCAGCGTTTTCTTCTTTTCATCCACCTCGGCTTCCGAGCATCCTGCGACGCAGCACTTTCCCATGCCGCGCGTCACCACGGCAGCGTGCGAGGTCATGCCGCCGCGCGAAGTGAGAATGCCTGCGGCCACTTCCATCCCGTGGATATCGTCGGGCACGGTCTCGGCGCGCACCAGGATTACCGGGCCGCTCTTGCCCTTCTCCGCCGCCTCGTCAGCGGTAAACACAGCGCGCCCGACGGCCGCCCCTGGAGAAGCAGGCAAGCCCTTTGCAATCACTTTCAGAGGCTTCGATTCATCAAGCACAGGGTGAAGAAGCTGGTTAAGCTGCTCGGGCTCGACGCGCAGCAGAGCGTCTCGCTGCGCAATCAGCCCCTCCTCCACCATCTCCACTGCAATGCGCACGGCGGCGTTCCCAGTCCGCTTGCCGTTGCGCGTCTGGAGCATGTAAAGCTTCCCTTCCTGAATGGTGAACTCACAGTCCTGCACGTCCTTGTAGTGGCGCTCGAGGCGCGAAGTGATCTCGCGCAGCTGGCCGTATACCTGAGGCATGGCGCGTTCAAGCTCACTGATGGGCACCGGCGTGCGCACACCGGCGACCACGTCCTCGCCCTGCGCGTTCATCAGGAATTCGCCGTAAAACGCCTTCTCGCCGGTCGCCGGATTTCGCGTGAAGCCCACGCCCGTGCCCGAGCTTTCTCCCATGTTGCCGAAGACCATTGCCTGAACGTTCACCGCCGTCCCGAGGTCATCGGGAATCCTGTTCAAGCGGCGATACGTCTGGGCGCGAGGATTGTTCCATGAGCGGAACACCGCCTCCGCCGCCTTCGCGAGCTGCTTACGCGGGTCCTGGGGAAAATCGGCGCCGGTGCGTTTCCGGACCAGTTGCTTGTACCCGGCGATCACCTGCTGAAGGTCTTCGGCGGCGAGCTCGGTGTCGAGCTTCATGCGGCGCTTCTTCTTCTGGCCGTCAAAGATGCGCTCGAACTCTTCCTTCGGAATCTCCTCGACCACGTTGCCGAACATCTGAATGAACCGCCGGTAGCTATCATAGGCGAAGCGTGCGTTGCCCGTCTTGCGGGCGACCGCCGCGGCCACCGTGTCATTCATGCCCAGGTTCAGGATGGTGTCCATCATGCCAGGCATGGAGAATTTTGCGCCCGAGCGCACCGAGACCAGCAGGGGCGATTGCGCATCGCCGAGCCTCTGGCCCAGCAGTTTTTCCAGCGCGGCGAGGGCGGTGTCAACCTGCTGCCGGACTTCCGCAGGCACACGATTGCCGGCTTCAAAATACAGCCGGCAGGCCGAAGTCGCGATGGTAAAGCCAGGAGGCACGGGCAGGCCGGCGTTCGTCATCTCGGCGAGGCCCGCGCCCTTGCCGCCCAGCAGGTCCTTCATATCGCCGCGGCCTTCCGCCTTACCGCCCCCAAATGCGTAAACATATTTTTCCATTGAAAGAGGTCTCCTTAAAGTTTTCTGCTCGTCGGGCTGAACCAATTGAACCGTATCTTTGCTTTCTGACTTCTGATTTACATTGATGTAGGCGCGCCGACTAGAGTTAAAGCAATACTTGAATGCGCTTGGTGGTCCGTGACCTCGTACCTCGCCTTACTCCGTCTCCCGGGTGCGCTTCAGCCTGGAGTTGAGTTCATCCGGCAAGCTCTCTTCAACCTCCCGGGTAATCAAGCCGGCCGCGTCCATGGCGCGAACATGAACGCGATCCTTGTCGCGCCAAGCGCTGAGCTTCATCGCGACGAGGTCCCGCACCGCAATCACAGCCACCTCGCGCCCCTGCAGAAGTCTCTTTTCCGGGCGAATCGGAGGGTTCGGCGCCGTCTGGTCCTCTCTCACCCGTTCTTCGCTGAAAATCAGATGAACGGCGTTCGTGGCCTTCTCCGGAGCGCCGGCGATCAGCATGTCCAGACCGGCCGCGTGGCGGAAGCTAAAACCGCAGCGCGCCGCGATCTCCTTCACCCGTTCCAGGTCCGAGCGCCGGATCATAAGATCAACGTCACGGGTGAGAGTGGTCTGGGGGGGATCCGCCGCCTCGACGTGAACCAATACCGCCATTCCGCCCACCAGCTCGTGCGGCACGCCTTCACTGGCCAGCGGCTCGGTGATCCGATGTACAACGCTCGCAAGCTGAAAGAGGCGCTCCTCAAATAGCGTGTTTACCGCCTCCCCTCGCGAAACTACGGCGCTAAGATAATCTCGAAAAGCGCCCATTCTTTCCTCGGTAAGCGGAGCCGCGCTGGCCCGGTCGCGGCAATGTCGGCGCGCCGACGAAAGCTGATGCTCTACTTGAACTCCTGGCGCGTCCCATCCTGAGGGGGTAGCGCGGACCTGCGCTTTTCAGGTCCGCGGTCTTTCCGTTGGGCCTTGGACAAAGGCCGCAGACCTCACATGCGGAGGTCTGCGTTGCAATACCGTAAATTCTTGTTTTTTTAGCTAACATTTTGGATGCTCGCGGGCCACCGCCACCGTGTCACCCCCGCGAAAGCGGGGGTCCATTGATAAAATGGATTCCCGCTTGCTCGGGAATGACTGTAAATGGCGTTTGGTTGCGACTCTGCCGCGCTGCGCTACCCGCCGCGGGCTAAATTCTTCCGCCCGCCTTACGCTGCCCTGGATTCCCGCTTTCGCGGGGATGACAGCCTGGGGAAGGCCGCGTCTGACCGGAAATTAGGCTTCGGGTCGCGGCGCGGGCTGGAAGCCCACGCTCCCAGCCCAACCGCCTATTCGCCGCCCGCCGGGACGATCTCGGAGAGGTCTGCCAGCCTCAGAAAAACCAGCCGGTTTAATTGGCTCAAGAGCCTCAGCCGGTTTTGGCGCAGCCGCTCGTCCGGGTGCATCACCAGCACTTTGTCGAAAAACGCGTCAACCTTCGGGCGCAGTTCGGCGAGCGCGCGAAACGCCTGCGCGTAATCCCCGTCCGTTTCGTAGCGCGCGAGGCGGTCTTCCATCTCAACGCTTGAATCGTACAGCGCCCGCTCCTCAGACTCGGTAAAC
>JBOGJW010000048.1:0-5281 GCA_050745245.1 Terriglobia bacterium
CTCTGAAGCGGCTCCGTGTGAAATTCTGTGCAAGAGTTCGGGCCACGCGCGATTCACAACGGGTAGCAAGCGTACTTTTCTCTAGCATACCACTAAACCTAACCCAAGCTGCTATTTAGCTTGTTGATAAGCCTGTTTAAATCCCTGTTGGTTTTGCGCAATTCATCAATTTTATTGATCGAGTGCAGGACTGTAGTGTGGTGCTTTCCGCCAAACTCTCTGCCGATCTGCGGGAGAGAGGTGGGAGTAAGCTGCTTGGTCAGGTACATCGCGATCTGGCGCGGGTATGCGATACTCCGGCTGTTGTTCTTGGATTTCAACTGGGCGGTTGTCAGTCCAAACTCGCGGCACACAACCTTCTGTATGTTTTCGATGGAAACGCGGTGCTCGTCCGAATCGACGACATTCTTAAGAACTTCCGCGGCCGTAGAGGGAGAAATCAGCTCTCCCGTGAGCGAGGAATAGGCGATGAGCCGCGTCAGAGCGCCCTCCAGATCGCGGACACTGGATTTGATCTTGAGCGCCACAAATTCCGCGACCTCCTGCGGCAGAACCACGCCTAAATCCTCAGCCTTCTTGGCTAGAATCGCCATCTTCGTCTCAAGATCGGGAGGCTGCAGATCAGCGGTCAGCCCCCAGGCGAACCGCGACCGCAGACGTTCTTCAAGGGTCGGGATCTCCTTGGGGGGGCAGTCGCTCGAAATCACCACCTGCTTCTGCGCCTGGTAAAGAGCATTGAAGGTGTGAAAGAACTCCTCCTGCGTGCGCTCCTGGCCGGCGATGAACTCAATGTCGTCCATCAACAGAACGTCCACGCCTCGGTACTTCTCGCGAAACGAGAGCATGCGATCGTAGCGCAGCGAATTAATCACCTCGTTCGTGAAACCCTCCGACGAGATATAAGCCAGCCGCATTTCCTTCCATTGGCGCTTGATCATGTGGCCGACGGCCTGCATCAAGTGCGTCTTGCCCAGCCCCACCCCGCCGTAGAGGAACAACGGATTGTAACGTGTCGCCGGTGTTTCCGCGACGGCGCGCGCCGCGGCGTGAGCGAACTGATTACAGGAGCCTACTACAAACGTGTCAAAGGTGTACCGCGCGTCAAGCTGATGCGCAGCAGAATCGAAATCAAGCTTCCCTTGCACCGCCTTCGCGCCGGAGGTTGCTTCCGGCTTCTTTTCCGGCGTCTCATCGAAGACGTAGTTGACCTGGCGATTGCCAAGCTTGAGCTCTGCCATCGCGCTGTTGATCAGGGAGCCGTACTTCTCCTGAATCCAGTCCTGAAACTCGCGGTTCGGCACTTGTACCACGATGCTCTCATCCGAGATGTGGCTCAGCCGGGTAGGACGCAGCCATGTTTGGTAGCTTTGAGTGTTTACCTTGGTCTTAAGATATCCGAGAATCTCTTGCCACGCGTTCATCGAATTCCCGAAGCGCCGGCAGGCCAAATGTCAGCCCGGGCACGACCTCAAAAAAGCCAGAGCACACAGGAAAACGGTGCCGCGCAAGAGGCAGTTAACCCGTTGTGCTGCTAGGGTTTATGTGCTAAGAGGTGATCGTCGCTGCGTGAAAGGAAGCATCGCCCAAAAGCCTATTTTACCACAAACCGAATCGCTCCGGCCGATTTCTGCGGCGCGGGGCGCCGGTAGATTTCTTCGATCAGCTCGCGGTACCGCTCCTCCACCACGAAGCGTCTGATCTTTTGCGACGGCGAAAGTTCCCCCGAATCAACGGTGAACTCGCGCGGGAGCAGCCCTGCCTGATGTATTCTCTCGAACGGAGCGAGGCCTGCGCATACCTCGTCTACCTTCTGCTGGATCAAGCGATAGCTCTCCGGGTGCGCCACGAGCTCCTCCCGGCTGTTGAACCGGATTTCCTTCTCTCTAGCGTGCGCCTCCAGGCGCTCAAAATTGGGCACGATCAGCGCGGCAACAAAGTGACGCGAGTTGCCCAGCACCAGCATCTGCGCGATGAACGGATGGCCCTGAAACAGGCCCTCCAGCTTTTCGGGAGAAACGTATTTCCCCCCCGAAGTCTTGATCAAATTCTTCTTCCTGCCGGTGATGCTCAGAAAGCCGTCGGAATCGAGCCTACCGAGGTCGCCGGTACGGAGCCAGCCTCCGGCAAACACCTGCGAGCTTTCATCTTCGCGATTATAGTAGCCAGGGGAAACATTAGGGCCGCGCACCATGATTTCGCGCCCGGCGCCGCTTTCAGCCGCCTCTTTGCCCAGCTTGATCTCTACCCCCGGAATCGCCGGACCTACCGTGCCCAGCTTGACGCGCCCCGGAAAGTTGACCGACACCACCGGCGAGGTTTCGGTAAGCCCGTAGCCTTCGTAGACCGGCAAACCCATGGCGTAGTAGAACTCCGTCAACTCGGGAGCCAGAGGCGCCGCGCCGGAAATCAGGTAGCGCACCTTTCCGCCCAAGCGTACGCGGATTTTCGACCCCACCAAGGCATCCGCAAGCCTGTGCTTCGCGCGCAGGCTGAGGCCGGGGCGTCGATGATTCAAACCGCAGGAAGCGTACCGCCATCCCGCCTTGACCGCCCACTGAAACAAGCGCCGCTTCGACGCGGAGCCTTGCCGCACTGCCTCCAGAATTCGACCATGCACCTTTTCCAAAACCCGCGGCACCACGGCCATGATCGTGGGGTGCGTTTCCAGAATGTTCTGGCCCAGGTTCTCGAGGCTTTCGGCGTAGGCGATGGACGCACCGCTCCAAAAAACGAAATACTCAAGCATCCGTTCCAGAATGTGCGAGAGCGGCAAGAAGGAGAGCGCGCGGTCTTCGGCCCCAAACTGAAACAGCGGCATGCACGCCTGAACGTTGGAGGCGATGTTTGCGTGGGTGAGCACCACGCCTTTCGGCGCGCCGGTGGTGCCGGAGGTATAAATCAACGTGGCCGTGCCTTCCGGCTTCACCTCTAGCGCTTGCTGGCGGAAGGCGCCTTCGGGTTGCGGGTTCCGTTCGAGCTGCTGGCGGATGAGATCCCGCCAGGAGTGGACGCCAGGATCGCCAGGCGGCGGAGGATCCATGCTCACAATCCACTTCAATCCAGGCAAGCGTTCCTTGATTGTGCGCACCTTTCCGAGCTGACCGGCGGTTGATACGACAATGCCCCGGCAGCCGGAATCCCGCAGGATGAATTCGATATCGCTGGCGGGCAGGGTGGGGTATATGGGGACGTCGATGATGCCCGCGCCCAGAGCCGCGTAATCAGTGAGCGCCCACTCGACGCGATTCTCGGAGAGCAGGGCCAGGCGATCTCCGCGGCGGATGCCCGCGTCTTCGAATGCGAGTGCGAGCGCCGCCGCCTGCCGAAGGGCTTCGCGCGAGGAAAGCGGCTCGTATCGCCCCGCGCGCTTTGAGAGGAAGGCGTTCGGCCTGGAGCGCTTTTCAGCCGCGGTGATAAATAACTCGCTGAGGGTGGCAAAGCCGGGGGATGGATTCATAACGAAGGGGTACGAGGGCGCTCACCCGCTTGCGTGAAAATACGTCTGCAGCTCGTGGCGCGCCACGGCCTGGTTATCTGCCTGCTCGGGCCCGTAATCTGGATCAGGGCAAAGCTTCAAGACTCTCTCGAGCAGCGCGCGCGCTTCACCCGGCCGGCCGACGGAGCGGTACACATCCGCCAGATAAAGCAGCGTGAGCGAATTATCCGGATAGCGCTTCAGGCAATCTTGCAGAAGATGGAGCGAGAGCTGCTTGTTACCGCCGGCAAAGAACGGGAGGCGGTAATAAAGCCGTCCCAGAATTCGTTCCGCGCCATACTGCTGATATGCCGGAGCCAGTTTCATTACGGTCTGCATTTCACTTCGGATGGAGCCGACCATGCGCAATCCCGCGATCAAGCCGCTTTCCTCGGCCAGCAGGCCCTCGTTCGCGCCCGTCCAGAAGTGCCCTTCGGGTCCCGCGTCATCCACTTTCTCCGCCTCGCGCCCTGCTTTGAACCCGGCCTGCAGAATCGGCTTCCTCTTCCGATCAGGGACGTGGCGCGCCAGGTAGCAATCGTATTCCGAAATGCGCCACCAGGCGGCGTAATCGGCGGGATGCTGAGAGACATCGGCCTGAAGAATCGCAAGCGCCTTGCGGACGTTATCCAGATCGCGCCGGCCCTGGTAATAATCATCAGCGCGTGAGACGGTGGTGGAGAGCGCGGGGTCGGAAGAGGCCGCCGCGAGGGCGGCGCTGAGAACAACAAGCGCCATCAGCGCTGCGGTCGCGTATGGCACGTTGATAAAACGTTCGGTTGATTTCATGCCCCTGCTTTCTACACCTCGGGGATGCCCATATCCTTTCCGCCGGGCGGCGCAATTTTAATTTCTGGCGCAAAGCGATCGAGCAGGTCCAGGGCGATGCGGGCGCGCCGGACGCGCTCGCGAGCCATCAAGGTCGCCGTAGGTTCGATGTGAACGCCCGAGGGGTAGATGTCCGGCGCGTTACGGAGCCCGAATTTCAGGTAGATGGGGGCGGCCACCGCGATGAGCTGCGGCATCTCGTAGTACCGGACGAATCCGCCGAAGTTGTCCGGCACCTCGATGTACATATCAATGGGAATCTCCACCGTCTGCCGGATTGCGCCGATTTGCGCCGGGCTAAGATCGGTGGGAATATTCAGCGTGGAGACGCCGGCCTGCTCGAAGAGCCTCGCCGTGGCGGGATTCGCCGCAGGCAGCGTTACAGAACTTTTGATAACCAGGTTCTTAGGCAGCTCGCGCTTCTTCTTCATTTCATTGAGCACCCAGATGAGGCCGAGGTCGGCGGGCAGAATGCTTCGGATGCCCAGCTCGCACGCCCAGCGCACGTCCTCGATGGCGTAAACGAGCTGGTCCGCGCCGCGGTGCTGCAATCCAATCACCTTGCCGGCGCTCGAAACCGCCTGCGCGCTGGTCTCGAAAGTTGCGCGCGGGCCGACGAAGAGGCACACTTCCACGTTATTGTCCCGCCCGATGCGCGCCATCTCCGCGATCTCCGGCTTGGGCAGCAAGAGCACGCCGCTGCCCTGGCTCACGCGGTGTACCGGGACCTTCAGCTCCTTTGCCAGCGCCAGCACTTCACGGAAAACGCGCGGCCCCTCGCAGCTCGGAATCTCGATGCGGAACTGGCCGCCGCCCGGAAACTGGCGGCTGCTCGGCTTGAGCGCGTGATTGTCTTCCCAAGGCAGGTTGAGCTTCTTCAAAAAACCGCGTGCGTGTTTCATTCGTGTAATGTCCTTTTGTTCAGAGCAGCGTAGCGCGGACCTGCGTTTCTCAGGTCCGCGGCTTTTCACCAAGCCT